>PKWD01000436.1 GCA_003131945.1 Acidimicrobiaceae bacterium | reverse complement strand
GATCGAAAAGCCGTTCGGCCATAGCCTGGATTCGGCGCGCGAGCTGAACGACCATATTCAGCGCACGCTGCACGAAGACCAGATCTTCCGCATCGACCACTACCTGGGCAAGGAGACGGTGCAGAACATGCTTGCGTTTCGCTTCGCCAACGGCATGTTCGAGCCGCTGTGGAACCGCAACTTCATCGAGAACGTGCAGATCACCGCCGCCGAGGATCTCGGCATCGGCAGCCGCGCCGGCTACTACGACCACGCAGGCGCCCTGCGCGACCTCGTCCAGAACCACATGCTCCAGCTGCTCACGCTGCTGTGCATGGAGCCGCCCGTCACCTTCGCGGCGGACGACGTGCGCGACGAGAAGGTCAAGGTGCTGCACGCGATCCGTCCCCCGGAGCACGACGAGGTGTCGAAGATGAGCGTTCGCGCCCAGTACGGCCCCGGTGTCAGCGGCGGCGAGCACGTGCGCGGCTACCTTGAGGAGGACGGCGTGCCGCCCGACTCGCGGACCGAGACCTATGTCGCGCTGCGCCTCATCGTCGACAACTGGCGCTGGGCCGGCGTCCCCTTCTTCCTCCGCACCGGCAAGCAGATGGCCGAAGGGGCCCGCATCGTCTCCATCGCCTTCCGCGAGCCGCCCAAGTCGATGTTCCCGCCCGGATCCGGGGTCGGGGCCCAGGGTCCGGACCATCTGACCTTCGACCTGGCCGACTCGTCGCGGCTCTCGCTCTCCTTCTACGGCAAGCAACCCGGTCCGGGCATGAAGCTCGACAAGTTGAGCCTGCAATTCGCCCTGCACGAAACCGACCACGCCGGCGATGTCCTCGAGGCCTACGAACGGCTGATCCACGACGCCATGTGTGGTGACCAGACCCTCTTCACCAACGCCGACGGGATCGAGCGGCTCTGGGAGCTCTCGAACCCGTTGCTGGAGGAACCTCCGGAGGTCCATCTCTATCGTGTCGGCTCCTGGGGCCCATCGCAGATCAACGACCTGATCGCCCCGCGCACCTGGCGTCTGCCCTTCGAGCGGGGATGGCGCCAGCACCGGTAATCGGCCGTGCCCGGCGCTGTGCCGTACAGCGTGGCACCGCCGGGCCGTCGCCTGTGATCGAACGCGGCACCTGGCGGACCGACGGGCACGTCATCGTCTGCGGGCTCAAAGGCGTGGGACTGCGCACCGTCGAGCAGCTCCACCGAAGCGGCGTGTCGGTCGTGGTCGTCGACGACGACCCCGATCTCCGACTGGCCCGGATCGTCGAGAGCTGGGGCGTCGTCCACGTCCACCGCAGCGCCCATCAAGGAGACGGGCTCATCGAGGCGGGTCTCGAACGTGCCTCGGCCGTCGTCTGCGCCGAGACCAACGAGCTCGCCACCCTGGAGACGGCCATGCGCGTGCGCGAGGCCCGGCCGGACGTGCGCCTGGTGGTGCAACTGGCCAACCCGTCGGTGGGCCGGGCCCTCGAACGGGTGACGGGACCGGGCAGCGTGCTCGATGTCGCCGCCCTGGCGGCACCCTCGTTCGTGGAGGTCTGTCTCGGCCAGTCCACCCACGCCATCGAGCTCGCCGGCCAGCACTTCGCCGTCGTCGAGGTCACCGTGAGCGAAGACGAGGGATACCACCGGACCTTCAGGAGCCATTTCGGCAATCTCGCCCCGGTCGCCGTCATGCCCGCCGACGGGAGCGAGATGGCCTGCTGCCCGGGCCGGGACCACCCGGTGGCGGCCGGGGACCGGGTGGCGGTCTTCGGGACTCCGGAAGAGTTCGACCGCTCCGACGTCGACGTCACCCGCGCCACCAGGACGCCGCACCCGTCGGTCTCGCTCATCCTCAACCTGCGCCGGCGACTGCGGGCCGTCATGCAGAGCAACTCGAAGGGACTGGCCTTCGCCCTCGTCGGCCTGCTGGCCCTGGTGGTGGTCTCGACCGTTGTCATCCATCTTGGCTATGTCGACCACGCCACCCACCGACATCTCGATCTCCTGGCCTCGACCTACTTCATGGTCGAGACCCTGGCCACCGTCGGATTCGGCGACTACTCGTTCGCCGCCCAGAGCCCCTGGCTCCAGGTCTTCGCCATCGCGCTGATCGTCGTGGGCGTCACCCTCGTCACCACCAGTTTCGCCCTCTTCACCAACATCCTCGTCAGTCGCCGCATCGAGCAGTCGCTCGGGCGGCGGCGGGTCCCGGGGATGACCGGCCACGTGGTGGTGGTCGGCCTCGGTTCGGTCGGGATCAGGGTGGTGGAGGGGCTCCTGGCCGAAGGCCGACGCGTGGTCGTCGTCGAACGCGACAACGACAACCGCTATCTGGACCGGGCACGCGCCCTCGGCGTCCCCGTCGTCATCGGTGACGCCACTCAGCGCCAGACCCACGCCACGGTCAACCTGGCCGATGCATCGTCTGTGGCCATCCTCACCAGTGCCGATCTGACCAACATCGAGACCGGACTGGCCGTCCGGGAGTCACTCGGAGACCGATGGGACGAGGTTCCCGTGGTCTTGCGGGTCTTCGACCGCGACCTGGCCCGCATGATGGAGCGGAACTTCGGCTTTCTCCACGTGCGGTCCACGTCCGCCCTGGCCGCCCCCTGGTTCGTGGGTGCCGCTCTCGGCCTCGATGTCCTCGAGACCTTCTACGTCGACCAGCAGCCGTTTCTCGTCGGCCACCTGACCATCGCACCCGGCGGTGGTCTCCAGGCCCTCGCCATGCAGGATCTCTCAGCCCGCACCCGGGTGATCGCGCTGCGGCGCGCCAGTAACCCGGGCGTCCTCGAACATCCCCCCCGCCGGGGAACCCGTTTCGAAGGAGGCGACGAGGCCTACCTGCTCGGCCCCTACGAGGAGTTGCTGGAAGTGCTACGGCGCGATCAGTTGGTCACGAGCGGTTGACGCCCGTCCAACCGAACAGCGTGGGCCGCTCCTGCGCCGGTTCCTAGTCGAGATCGCCGGCGGCGTCTCCGCACACCGTCGTCACCATCAGTCGGCACACCGTGTAGGGATCCATGTTGGCATTCGGCCGCCGGTCCTCGAGCCAGCCCTTCTTGTCCTTGGCCGTGCCCCACGGAATCCGGACCGATGCCCCGCGGTCGGAGGTCCCGTAACTGAACTGCGACCAGTGGGCCGTCTCATGCGCCCCGGTCAGGCGTTCGGTGATCCCCACCCCGTAGTTCTTCACGTGCTCCTCCACGTTCTTCCCGAGCGCTTCGCAGGCGGCGATGATGACGTCCCACCCGCCTTCTTCGCGCATGGCCTTGGTCGAGAAGTTGGTGTGGGCTCCCGCTCCGTTCCAGTCACCGAGCACAGGCTTCGGCTCCAGGGTGGCGAACACCCTGAAGTCCTCGGCGATCCGGAAGAGCAGCCAGCGCGCCACCCACAGCTGGTCGGCCAACATCAGCGGCGGCAGGACTCCGACCTGGAATTCCCATTGCCCCATCATCACCTCGGCGTTGGTGCCTTCGATCCCGAGCCCCGCCTCCATGCAGGCGACCGTGTGGCGCTCGACGATGTCGCGGCCGGGCATCTTGTCGCCGCCCACACCGCAGTAATAGGGCCCCTGGGGAGCAGGGAAGCCCTTGGCCGGCCATCCCATCGGACGCCCGCCCGCCAAGAACGTGTACTCCTGCTCGATACCGAACCAGGGCTCCTGGTCGGCGTACTTCTTCTCCGCCGCCGCCAGCGCGGCCCGGGTGTTGGTGGGATGGGGCGTGAAGTCGGTCAGCAGGACCTCGCACATCACGAGCTTGTCCTCCGGGCCCCGCAACGGGTCCGGGCAGCTGAACACCGGTTGCAGGACACAGTCGGAGTCGTCCCCCGTGGCCTGGTTCGTACTCGAGCCGTCGAAGCCCCAGATACCGGGCTCCTTCCCGTCGGCGACGATGCGCGTCTTGCTCCGCAACAGTGGCGACGGCTCGGTGCCATCGATCCAGATGTACTCGGCCTGGTAGCTCATGGGACGGGGTCCTCCGCTTTCTCGTGACTGCGGTCACACTCCCAGCCCCCTGTGACATGGACATTTCGGTGGCGTGAACTCCCCGTGAATCCCGACGCACCCCCTCACCCGGCCATATCTTGAGGCGACGATGGACACGAAGTACGTGGGGACACCAAGTACTCGAGGAGACGAGTGCTTGAGGAGACGGAGTGCTTGACCTTCTCCCAGGGGCAGGCCGCACTATGCCCGGTGCCGAGGAGGGGCATTGCCGTTCATGACCATCGGCGAGTTCGGCGAGAGGACCCGCCTCTCTCCGAAGGCGCTGCGCCTCTACGACCAGCTCGGTCTGGTCGTCCCCGCCCGGGTCGACGCCGACACCGGCTACCGGCTCTATGCCGAGGACCAGGTCGACTCGGCCCAGCTCGTGGGCCTCTTCCGACGCCTCGACATGCCGCTGGGTGGCCGACCACGGCCGCCAACCGGTCGGGGCCCTGCGCCAGCTCCTCATCGCCGACCAGCGCAGCGCCGAGCCCGACACCCTCGTCTGCGACCTGACCGCCCCCCTCCGGTTGCACCCGTCATGAGGTCTCTTCGATCCGTGGGAACCTCTTGAATGAGCCACCTCGCCACCTCTGCATCTGATGATGAGACGCAGGAGACGATCCGCAGCGTGGTCTGTGACTTGGCTTTCATGGTGGACCAGCCCTCAGAGGTCGTCCTCCAGGTGGCGCCGTCGGTCTCGGCCGGGTCGCTCGTCGAAGAATCCTTCGAGGCGTTGACCGACGGGCTGCCGACCTCGTCGCTCACCGAGGTTCGTACCCCCGACGGAGCCAGAATGCACATCCTCGGGTGCCTTCCCGGACGTCTCACCGTGGCCTACCGGGCCCGGCTCCAAGCCGGCGTGGCCAACAATGACCCCGGCACCACAGGCCACGCAGCCGACTACGAGCGCCAGGTCTACCTGCGACCGAGCCGCTATTGCCCGAGCGACCACCTGATCGGTTTTGCCGTCGCCCAGTTCGGGACCGGGCCGAACGTCGTGGCGCGGGTGGCCGCCATCACGAACTGGATCCGGCAACGCATCGGCTACGTGCCCGGGTCGAGCAGTGTCCATGACTCCGCCGAGGACACCCTCCTCACCGGTATGGGCACCTGCCGCGACTTCGCCCATCTCGGCATCGCCCTGTGCCGGGCCACCGGCGTGCCGGCGCGGTTCACGGCCGTCTACGCCCCCGGGCTCTCCCCCATGGACTTCCACGCCCTCTTCGAGGCGTTCGAGAACGGGCGCTGGTACGTCTACGACTCCACCGGCCTCGCCCCTCGACAATCTCTCGTCCGCATCGTGACCGGGCGCGACGCCGCCGATGCGGCCTTCGCGGCGACGATCACCGGCAGCGCCGACCTCGAACATGGCGGTGTCGGCCACGGTCGGGGCCTCTCTGCCCAGAGACGACTTCTCCCGGATCGTCGAGCTCGCCTGACCCACCGACCGAGTCCGTCAGCCAGCCCGGGCCACCTCGTCGAAGGCGTTGTCGGTGACCCCGAGAACCTGCTCGACATCGGCCTCGTCCATGGCACCGGAGACGAACCAGTTGTGCCGCGGGTGCAGGTAGACCCCTCCGAGGATCGCACTACGGGCGAAGACGTTCGCCCGGGAGAAATCGTCGTCTCCGGCGAAGCTCATGAACGGCATCTGCACCGGGCCCGAGAGACAGACCTCGATCCCCCGTACCGACGCCTGCTCGGCCAGGCCTCGGCGCAACATCGTCCCCGTCTCGATCGTCCGGGCCACCGTGTCCTCAGCGGCCAGGACCTCCAACGTGGCCAGCGATGCCGCCATGGACACGGCGGCGAACCAGAACGAGCCCGTCGTGTAGATGGACCGGGCGGCGTCAGCCAGTGACTCCCGGCCGAGAACGGCCCCCAAGGCGTAGCCGTTGGCGATGGCCTTGCTCCATGCGCTCAGGTCCGGCGCCACCCCGAGCGGCTCCCAGCTGCTGCCGTGGTGGAGCCGCAGCCCGCACCGGACATCGTCCAGGATGAGCGCCGCCCCGGCCCGATCGCACAGGCCCCGCAGACCGGCGGCGAAGGCCGGGTCCGGCAGCTCGAGGTCGATGCCCATGTCATGGCGGATCGGGCTCACCACGATGCCGGCCACGTCGTCGCCCGCCCCGCTCATGGCCGCCTCCACCGAGGCGAGGTCGTTGAAGCGGAACTCGATCAGATGGGCACGGTCCTCGGCCACCACCCCCCTCGGTCCCGGGGTGCACCACGGAGCGGCGCCGTGATAGGCGCCGGCGGCCACGAGGATCTTCCGCTTCCCGGTGGCGGCCCGGGCGATGGTGACGCACTGGGTGGTGGCATCGGTGCCGTTCTTGGAGAAGATGGCCCAGTCGGCATGCTCGACCGTGGCCGTCATGGCTTCGGCCAGCTCGACGATCCGCGGTGACGGGCCGTTCTGACAATCTCCTTCGGCCGCCTGGCGCGCCGCCGCCTCGTCGACGCGGGCATGACGGTGTCCGAGAAGGACAGGTCCGTAGCTACACATCAGATCGATGTACTCGTTGCCGTCCACGTCCCACACGTGCGATCCGAGCCCCCGGCTCATGAATTGCGGGTAGCCCCGCGGGAGCGAGGCGACGTTCTGGTGACCGTAGAGACCTCCGGGGATGACCTTCTTGGCCCGCGCCCGTAATCCGGCGTCCGTGGTCAGCCGGTCTTCGACGACGTGACTCACGACAGAAGTCCACCGCGACCGAGAGAACGGCGCCGCCGATGATGAGCGAAGAGAAAGGTCACGAGGCCAAAGGTGGTCCCGCTCATCAGGAAAGCGACGATTCTGGTCACCCCCGATGCGTAGGCGCCGTGAGCCAGGAGCGACCCGATCGCAAAGGCCGTTCCGGCCATCACGGCCCCGGCTCCGCCATGGGCGTCAGCCCACCCGTTCAGACGCCTCCACCCCTGTGCCACGTGAGCAACGTTAGATGCTGCCGATCGCCACCGCCGGAGTCGGTGTTGCGAGGCCAGGCGTTCGAGTCCTTACCCCAGGCGGTCGAGGATGGTGCGGGTGATCTGCTCGACGGCCGGCGAAGCCCCGTCGAGGCCGTGCACCCAGTCGGTACAACCGCTCGTGACCACCGTCCCTCCCCGCGTGTAGGTCCCGAGCACGGCGTGGCCGTAGGCCAACCGCTCACACGCCTCGATGTCGCTGCTGCCGAGAAGGCGCCAGGCCACGTACTCCAACTCCGACAGGATGTGGTCGGCCACGGGACGGACCGACGTCCGGCGATCGAACGGTGCCGCCGGCGCCGTGGCCAGGATCACGAAGCTCTCGGGGGTACCGTCGGATCCCGTCGGATAGGGCAGGCCGTTGCGGTAGGTGAAGTCGCACCCGTCGCACTCGTAGCCGACGATGGTCGACTTCGCCCCGAGTACGTCGCCGTACTCGAGCCCGGTCCCGGCGAAGAGCCAATGGTCGGGACGGTGCACCGTGTAGCCACCGGCGCCTTCCTTGGCCTTCAGGCCGATGTGGTGGTAGCCGCCCCGGGTGAAGGTGACGCCGGTCATGGCGTTCTCCGGACGCTCGAGGATCGGATCCGACCACATCGTGGTCACTTCGTGCCGGCGGTCGGTGCCGAAGAGCGGGTCCTTCTCGAACCGTCCCTTGTACCCAACCATCTTCTTTCCGCCGTCCTCCAGCCGCACCTGCCAGAAGGCCGTGTTGCCCGATAGGAAGGCCACGTTTCCTCCGCCACCGATGAACGCCTCCACCGTGTCGCGCATGGGCATCGACCAGTACTCGTCATGCCCGATCGACAGCAACAGCGCGTAACCGGCCAGAGCATCCGGATCCTCGAGGTCGGCGTTGACGGCGTAGTCGAACTCGTAGCCCTCGTTCTCGGCCCACACGACGAAGGGGTGCTCCCAGTTGGGCCATCCCGCCGACCCGCACCAGTCCGACAACCCGTTGACCGTCTTGTAGCCCCGATGGGCGGCCCGCTGTGGATCAGGGGTGTGGACGGCCGTGACCCGGCGTCCGAGGCCTGAGGGCTTCCGTAGGTATCCGGGAGCGGCCGGTCGGGCGAAGGACACCTCGACGGCGCCGGTGTAGAGATTCCGCCCGTTGTGGACGTCGTTGTAGGCATTCCAGGTGTTGGTACCGAGGGCCATCAGGATCCGGCGCCGCGCACCGGCGGCGGCCCGCACTACCACGAACGCGGCACTGCCGGCGCCTCCGCCCGACTCGGACAAGGCGATCTCGTAGTAGCCCGTGGCCCACTCCCCCACCGGCACCGTCACCGCCGCCGGCCAGTCGCATCCGTCGCTCGTGACCGACGCCGGATACCGATGGTGGCCGACCTCGAGGCCGCGCTGCTCCCACACCACCACCCGTTGCGCCCCGATCCGGGCGATCTCGACGTCGACGGGGCCCGTCTCGCTGGTGAGATGCAGGGCGAAGCTCTTCCCCGGCTCCACCGACTGGGGCCACGCATAGCCGGCCACGGGTCCGGCATGGAATGAAACGCTCACGTGCGTCCTCCGGCTCTGGATCGGCCCGAGCCTACGAGGCGACCGACGACCTCAGCTCGTGCGTTCCTCACCACGGTGGAAGAAGTCCTCACGCCACCGCCGGTGTCACGGCACCGTCGGTGTCACGGCGCCGTCGGTGTCAATGCATCCAGCGCCTCACGTTCTTTGTATCGAGGTCGTCCCACACCGACCGCCACTGGCGCCGTAAGCGGCGCTGGCGTTCGTGTTGCTCGGCCGCCAGACGTCCGGCCACGTATGAGGCCGCCGGTGTGGTGGTGGGGGCGATGGCGCTCAGCCACTGCTCGGCGGCCACGGCGTCGTGGTGTTCACCGAGGACAGTCTGGAGCGCCTCGGCGGCCCTGGCCGTGCGACGTGCCTTCTTGCCCATAACCGGAGCCGCCATCTCGGCCGCATAGCGGAGCTGCTTGGCCCCTATCCGGATGCGATGGAGCTCACGATCACTCGGATGACGCCCCGCCTTGGATTCCCGCCGGCGCAGGACGCCCCATTGACGCCCCACCAGCTCCGCCAGGACGCCCTGCGCACGCTGGTCAGCCCGTCGGTCTCCGGTGACCGCAGCGGCCAACGGCGGTGCGGAGGCGCCGGCGTGGAGGCGGTCGAGGAGATCGAGATAGCGGTCCCCTGTCAACGCCTCCCCCAGGTCGGCGATGGCCCGTCGGCGTTGGTCGTCGAGCCGGGCGAGAAGCTCCGCCCGTCCGCCGGCGTCGCTCGGAACGCCTTCGCCGTCGTCGGCCACATGGCCGGCCAGGACATCCGCGTCGCGCACGCTCCCGAGGACGCCGCCCAACCACTCGAGCTCCCTCCGTGTGTGGTCCAGCCACACCGGGTCGAGGACCGAGCCAACGGTCTTCAGATCCGACCGCAGACGCCGGGTGGCGACGCGCGCCTGATGGATCGAATGCGCAGGAGGCCGGGGCGGATCGGCCCGTAGGAGATAGTCGTGGTCCAGGAGCTGCTCCAAGGCGTTGTTGATGCTGGCCCCGATGACATCTCTGAGTGACCCTTTGCGGCCGGGGTCCGACGACGACCCCCCACCGGACCCGGTCCGGAGACCGAGCGCCTTGGCCAACTTCGGTGCATCACCGACGTGGGCACCCGCTCGTCGCAGTTCACGCAGCACGGCATCGAGGATGGCGGCCCCGCCGTCGCCCAGCTCCACCTCCAGTTGCCGGAACCGCAGACCATGGCGTCGGCCACCGACGACCGTCACCGTGTCGTCATCGAGCTCGGCGCACGATCTTCCCTCGGCGTCGTGGAGCACGAATCGCAGACGCGACGTCACCAGCTCCGTGACCTGCTCGAGGATGCCCCGACACACGATCCCTCGTAGGAGATCCGTCGCCTGCACCGGCACGGCGTCCCGGCCTCCGGGCCAGGAGAGCTCGGTTCTGTCCAGTGTGGGTCCGTCGTCGTCGGACGGGCTGCGTGGCGCCGGCACCTTGAGAGTCCAGATACCGGCGCCCGACGACTCCCCCATCCGGTGGCGCAAGCTCATGCCCCGTTGCCACACGCGGAAATCGGACGTGTCGAAGTAGGCCGTGCGTAGCTCCTGACCCGGCTGTCGCACCGTCTTACCCACCACACCACGCAGGTCGGGGAGCCGAAAGGCCATGTCGGCCGCGAGCTTCACCTCGCGTTCGAGAGAACGGGTACCGGACGCCACCTCTTTGTCATACCCACCGGGGCCCCGGGACAATCAGGAGAGACCTCTGTCCCGATGACCCTGGTGACGGCGGATCGACCGCCGATCAGCCGGCCCTCTGATGGTGACGGCCGGGCCGGGGCGAGGTGGTCGTCGGCGTGGTTGGGCTCGTCGTCGGCGCGGTGGTGGGTGAGGTCGTGGACTCGCTCGACTCCCCACCGCCCAGTGGTGTCGTGGTCGTTGTGGTGGTCGACGGTGCCGTCGTTGTCGACGTCGTCGTTGTTGTCGTCGTCGGATGATGGCGACCGGGTCGGGTGGTCGTCGTTGTCGGCCCCGTCGGTGCCGTCGTACTGGTCGTCGTGGTTGTTGTCGTCGTCGGATGATGACGCCCGGGCCCGGTGGTCGTGGTACCCGGCGTTGTCGTGGTCGTCGTCGGATGATGGCGACCGGTATGCGTCGACCCCGTGGCGGTGCCGCCGGGGCGGTGGGTGCCGCCGGGGCGGTGGGTGCCGCCACCGGAGGGCGGGTGTCTTTGTCCGCTGCCCTCGTGCCCGCCACCGGCCGACGCGGAACCGTCGCCGTTCGGGGGCGTGGCGCCGATCACGGGGACGCCCGCCCCCACCGACATGTCGGGTATCTCCGGACGTGTGGCTCCGACGAAGCCGAGGGGGACGGTGGCCACACGGTCGAAGCGCACGACGGCGCCCGTGTAGGGAGCGTCGATCATCTCTCCGTTGCCCACGTAGATGCCCACGTGGTCGACACCGGAAGGACCGGAGCCGAAGAACACGAGATCACCGGGGTAGAGAGTGGCGCCGGCGGGCAGGCGGGGCCCGTGGTCGTACTGATCCTGGGCCACCCGGGGAAGGCTGATACCGGCCTCGGCATAGACCCACTGGACGAGACCCGAGCAGTCGAAGCCGGTCCGGGGGTTCTCTCCACCCCACACATAGGGAGTGCCCAGGTACGTCTCGGCGTCGGCCACGATGACCGAACCGAGCCCCCGCTCGACCACGCCGGGCGCGGTGCCGTCCGATCCGATCTGCGCGTATTCGTTGGCGTAGGCCAGAACGAGCGCCACGTAGGCGTCGGAGTGGTTGTAGTCGAAGATCGCCGCGTAGAGGTGAGCCGGATTGCCCCCGCCGTCGGCGCACAACAGCCGCGCCGCCGAGTAGACGGCGTCGGCCGGATCGTAGGGCGAGGCGGGGTCGGCGCCTCCGGGGGCGACGGTGTCATAGGCGGCGAAGGTGGCCGGCTCGAACTGCATCGGGCCTTCGGCCCCGGCCGCGTTGGCGCCTGAGTGCACTCCAGGCAGGACCGAGGTGCCGTTGTCCGACTCGATGGTGCCGATGGCGGNNTGCCGATGCCGGCGAGCACGGTCCACGGAAGACCGGGGCACTGCGCCGCCACCGCCGCCTTCATCCAGGCCACGTAGGCGGCGGGGACGTCACCCACGGCCGTGACCGGGCCGGCCCCACCCGATGAGCCCCCCGGGGCGCTGCCGGTGGAGCCGGTGGTCGTCGTGGTCGTTGACCCGGACGGGGGGGCGACCGTCGACGGTGGCCCCGAAGGTGGGGGCGTCGGTGGCACCGGAGGGGTCATCGTCAGGCCGTCGATGGCGCCCACCCTCCACCCGGCAGGGGAATTGACCAGTGACACGGGGACGAGCCGNNCGCTGGCGGCCATGGATGCTTTGCGCTGGTGGAAGTTTGAGCCGTATCGTGTGAATGGCGAGCCGGCCGTGGTGGAGACGCGGATGTCGGTGCGGGCCAGCAGGTCGATGGTGGTGGGCGAGTCGGACTCCACCTCGAAGCCGACCACGTCGGCCGTGGCCGTGAACTTCTCGGCCACGAGGGCCGGACCGGTCGCCCCCTGGGACGGGGAGGACAGCAGGGCGGCAAGACGGGCAGTGGCCAGGCCGGCGAGCGCCGTCTTCGCCCCCGGATCCTGGTAGGAGAAGCTCTCGAAGCCGCTCACGAAGCGCGCGGCGATCTGTTCGGCGGACGCCAGGTCCGTCGTGGCGCTCACGACGGTGGAGGAGCCACCCACGAAACCGGCCGTGATACCTACCGCGGTTGCGCCCGCGGCGCGCGCCACCTTGGTCGCGAAGTTGTGCACCGAAGAAGGCGATCTCAGAACGTGCCCCCGCTTTTCTCTCCTCACATAGGTCGAGACCAGTGCCGAGACCTATGTCCTCGGCTTTGGTATCGGCCTCGGCCGACCGAACCTTGAGACCTGGTCAGATCCACCACGCGCCGGTGGTGGCAATCCGGAGCGCCGTTCACTATCCTGTCCATGGCACGGCGAGCGATGGAGGAGGTGCCACGTTGAGAATCGAACCCACGATGAGACGAATGACGGGCGCTTTACCGCTCGCCACGTGGACCTGACTCGGCCTGGCTTTTCAGCGTTGAGTTAACCGCCGGCGTTTGTCCGCCGGCCGGGCACGGCATCCACACCAGGCGAAGTCAGGCTTCTGGCCGGCCCGCCTCTGCACAACCCCATTTCGCGGCCCTGTACAGGCCTTTTCCACAGGAGACATGATGCACCCCGAATTGATCCGAGCGCTCGGTCGCGAGCGCCAGGCGGAGCTTCTCCGCGCCCAGCAGTTCCGAGATAGCCAGCTGCATGTCCGAGTCGATGCCGAGGTGGGCCCGGCCTCGGACATACACAGAGCGGGAAGCCGGATCGAACAGTTCCGCCGTTTTCTCGGCTCCGCCCTGGTGGTGGCCGGCACGCGTCTCATGGCCACCAACCGCGTGTCCGTGGACTGACCGGTTCACGCGTCCGTTTCACGCGTCACGGGAGAGCACCCTCCGATAGGCGACGGCCAGGAGGGCGACGGCCAGCACGACGAAGATGGCGGCTTCGATGCCTTGGAAGGCCCAGAACCGCGACGCCGGCTGGTACACGACCAATTGCTGGAAGCCATGGGTCACCAGACACGGCAACGTTCCGCTCTTTCCGGTGGCGAGTCCGGATCGGCATGCCAATGGAATGTCGCCGGGCGAAAAGCTCTCACCGAAACTCTGGCCCCCTGGTCCAGCGATGCTGTTCGAGATGACCCAGGCGCCGGCCGGTGGACCCTGTGGTCCGGCCAGCGCGAACAGCTTCGAGATCGGAGTCATGTAGTGCGGTCGCCCGTAGATGGCGAGCACGACACGCACGGCCACAAAGACCCCGAGAGTGATGGCGATGGCCGGTAGCACCCGTTTCACGAGGGAGCCGACGGCGATACCGAGCGCCACGGCGAACAAGGAGTAGGCGACGGGCACGATCCCCTGGATGTCGAAGGCCGAGAACCGGGAGCTGAGGGCGTTCTCCGGATAGCGCCACCAGCTGACCAGAGCGGTCATGGCCAGTCCCCAGGCCACGGCCGCGACAAGGGCCCACAGCATCTTGCCCCGAAGCCACTGACCTCGGGTCACGCCCTGGGTCCAGACCAGGTTGTGGGTGCCGTCCTCGAATTCCTTGGCCAACAGCGGTGCGCCCCAGAAGAGCCCGAAGAGAAGAGGCACGACCACAGTCAAGTTGACCATGTCGATGATGGCGCCGTCGCCACTGAAGAGCTGGCCGGTGTCGCCGCAGCTCCGGGTGGCCGCGCAATTGGCCAGGAACACGTGATAGTCGTGGGCCATGGTGATACCGGTCACCAGGAGAAGGATCGTCATCAGGGCCAGGACGGCGCCGGCGAAGAACGCCTGATTGCGGTGCAGGCGCCAGATCAGATAGTTCATTGCGTCGCTCCCATCACGGCGAGAGGGCCGGCGGCGAGCGGCTCNNGTCCCATGTAGGCCAGGATGATGTCCTCCAGTCCGACCTCGCTCACCTCCCAGGACGGATCGAGGATCGGTCCAATGAGCCGGACCAGCAGGCGGGTTTGGTTCGTCGTCTGTGTGGCTTTCACGACGTCGAGGCTCCGCTCGATGTCGGAGATCTTCCGGCGGGGCCCCACGAGCATCCGGTGGGTCTCCAGGACACCATCGATGTCGGCACATATCTGCGTCTTCGACGCCGCCAGCAGGATCACATGGTCGCAGACGCGCTCGAGATCGTGCAGGAGATGCGACGACAAGATGACCGACAGATCACCCTCGGCCACCGCCGCGGTCAACGACACCAGGAACTGGCGGCGGGCCAACGGATCGAGAGCGGCCACCGGTTCATCGAGGAGCAGAAGTTGCGGGCGCTTGGCCAGGGCCAGTCCGAGGCCGACCTGCGCCCGTTGACCCCCCGACAAGGTGGCCACCGGCCGGTCGCACGGGATCTTCAGGGCGGACAGACGTTCCCGGGCCGCCGTTTCATCCCAGCGAGCATTGAGATGGGCGCCGAGAGCCAGGTGATCAGCGGCGCTCAGGCGCTGGTAGAGAGGCACGTCCTGCGCCAGGTAGCCGATGGTGGACAGGAACTCCTCCGATTGCTGGGGGGCCCGGCCGAGAACACTCGCTTCGCCCGCCGTCGGTGACGCCAACCCCACCAGAAGACGGAGCAACGTCGTCTTTCCGGCCCCGTTCGG
>PKWD01000112.1 GCA_003131945.1 Acidimicrobiaceae bacterium | reverse complement strand
CGCCCTCCCACGCCTCGTCGGGGTCGAGGCTGCGCAGGCGACGCACCATGTCGTCGCCCACCGCCGTGGCCGAGTGGCGCTCGATGATGTCGGCGGCGCCCGACGTCATCCCCAGGCCGCAGTAGATCGCTGTCTCCGCCTGGGACACCAGATAGGAGAGCGAGGCACCCACCACGGCCGGAGCCGCTCGGCCGGCGTAGGTCTCGAGGCTGACGAATCCGTTGCGGACCAGGTCGGCCTTGTTCTCGGTCCAGCTGGCGTTGTGGACGATCTCGTCGACGTCGCCGCCCCAGCGGTCGTAGCGCCGCAGCGCCGGTCCGTGCTTGTCGGTCTCCTCGGCCCGGGGGGCGATGACCTGGCCCACCAGGGAGCCGAAGCGGGCCACGTGGTCCTCGGCGAAGGCGCGGTCGGCCGGATCGGGGAGGTAGTGGTCGAGCAGGAAGGACAGGTTGGGGTCCATCCGGTACCAATCGAGGCCCATGGCCTGCTCGAACTCGGCGTAGTCGGGAAGCATCCCTCCATGGTACGCCCCGGCCTCCGGGGTCCATCGACCCCTGGCCACGGTCCGGTGGGGCCCCTGCGCCGGTCCGGGGAGGAGCCCGGCACATTGGTTAGTAAATCTAATTAGAATGGTGAACGATGACGACGACGACCCCGGGACCCAGCGTGGAGAAGGCTCTCGGGATCCTCGACTCCGAGACCGAGCTGGCGGCACGACTGCGGCTGGCCGTGCTGCGGCTGTCACGACGCCTGCGCCAACAGGTGGCCGGCGGGGTGACCTCGACGCAGTTCTCGGCCCTGGCCACGGTGCAGCGGCTCGGCAGTCCGACGCTCGGGGAGCTGGCCACGTCGGAACAGGTCCGACCGCCGAGCATGACCAAGATCGTGGTGGGGCTCGAGGCGGCCGGTCTCGTGAGTCGTCGGGTGGACGTCGACGACCGCCGCGTGGCGCGGGTGATGCTCACGGCCGAGGGTCGCCGGGTCCTGCAGCGCAGCCGGTCGTTGCGCACGGCGTACCTGGCCCGCCGACTGCGTGTTCTGTCGCCGGAGGAGCGCCGGGCCCTCGGGGACCTCGTCCGGCTGTTCGAGCGTCTGGTGGAAGAGCCGTGACCCGGATACGGCACGCCGTGAAAGGAACCTTCCGGTCGCTGCACGTGCGGAACTACCGGATCTTCTTCTCGGCCCAGCTCATATCGGTGAGCGGGACCTGGATGCAGACCGTGGCCCAGGCGTTCCTCGTGCTCCATCTGGCCCCACCGGCGCGCGCCGGGATCTATCTGGGTCTCGTGACGGCGTTGCAGTTCCTGCCCATGTTGTTGTTCGGGAGCTGGGGTGGTCTCATCGCCGACCGCGTCGACAAGCGCCGCCTGCTCTATATGACCCAGAGCGCGGCCGGGGTCCTGGCGCTCGTCCTGGGGTTGTTGACCGCCGCCGGCTCCGTGCGCCTGTGGGAGGTCTTCATGTTGGCGACCTTCCTCGGATGCGTCAACGTGTTCGACAATCCGGCGCGCCAGACCTTCGTCCTCGAACTGGTCGGACGCGACGATCTTCCGAACGCCGTGAGTCTGAACAGCGTGGTCATGAACTCGGCCCGGGTGATCGGCCCCGCCATCGGCGGTGCCCTCATCGCCCTGGTGGGACTGGCGGTGTGCTTCGAGGTGAACGCCGCCTCCTATGTGGCCGTGATCATCGGGCTGTCGCTCATGCGACGCAGTGAGCTGCAGCGAACTGTTCCGGTGGCGCGGGGTAAGGGCCAGCTCCGTGAGGGACTGCGCTACGTGTGGCGGACTCCGGGGCTGCGACAGCCCCTTCTGCTCGTGGCTGTGGTGGGCACCTTGGCCTACAACTTCCAGGTCGTCCTCGCCCTGTTGGCCAAATTCACCTTTCACGGTGGCGCCGGTGTCTACTCGGCGCTGACCTCGCTCATGGGCGGGGGAGCGGTCGTCGGCGGTCTGCTCATCGCCACCCGCAACCGACCGAACATCCATCGGCTCACGGCCATCGGCTGTGTCTTCGGCGTCATGATCCTGGCCGTGGCGGGCTCGCCCGATCTGGCCACGGCCCTCGTGTTCATCTTCCCCATGGGAGCCGCCTCCATCGCCTTCATCGCCACCGCCAATGCCACGTTGCAACTGCGGGCCGATCCGTCGATGCGGGGACGGGTGATGGCCCTCTATGCCATCGCCTTTCTGGGGACGACCCCCATCGGCAGCCCCCTGGTGGGCTGGATCTCGCAGGTGTCGAGCCCCCGGGTGGCCCTGGCCGTCGGTGGATCGGCCACCATCGCCGCCTCGCTGATCACGCGCCGCTACCACCGGCGCGGACACGAGCGGGCCGAGGCCGATGCCGAAGCGGCTGGCGCCGTGGCCGCCGCTCCCATCGTGGACGACTCGGAACCCGGTACCGAGCTCGGCGTGGCCTGACCGGCACGGTTCCTGACGGACCGGCCGGTGTCAGCCGGGTTTCGGTTCCTTCGGGAGCCCGAGGACGCGCTCGCCGACGATGTTGCGCTGGATCTCGGCCGTCCCGCCCCAGATGGTCTCAGAGCGCGAGAAGAAGAAGGAGGCCTGGAGCGCGTCGACCGGGTAGTCCGAGCGCCCCCGGCGCATGCCGGGCAGCACCTCCACCCCGTCGGCACCCCCGCGCAGGATCTGGCCGTCCATTCCCAAGATGTCCATGGCCAGATTCATCGACTCCTGATGCATCTCGGACCAGAACATCTTGTT
>PKWD01000405.1 GCA_003131945.1 Acidimicrobiaceae bacterium | reverse complement strand
AAGGTTGGCGACGTCTTCGCCATGAACATGTTCAACGACGAGATGGGCGACTACGTCATGGAGAACCGCGTGGTCGAGTTCGAGCCAGAGCGGCGCATCGTGTGGGAGCCGGTCATGCGTTCCATCGACAAACCGGAGTTCCAGTCCGACGTCGGTGAGCCGGCGCATCACCAATGGGGATGGCAGCTCGAACCGANNGAGCGATGGCGGCTCGAGATCGAGGCCAGCCTGGAGAACCTCGAGAGGCTGGTCGCAGCGTCCTAAGGTCCCCACAGGCCGGTTGATCATTCCCCGCAGGTTTATCCGCCGTTCCACACAGGCTCTCCGGCATCCCGATTGGGTTGATTCGACCGATGTCGCAAGGGCCCGCGAAACGCGGTCGCTTCGCCGTATGGTCGGGAGATGGCTCGACCTTTCTCGGGACGGATCACTTGAAGTACGGGTGGGCGTGATCGGAAAGTGTTCAAAGTACTCCTGGCGATTCCTGCGATGGGTTCGGTGGCCTGTGCCTATCATGATTCCCGAGGAACTCCTCGTCGGCGGGCACGGGGGTCCGAATCACCAAGCTTGGAGGTGGCTCACATGGTCAGCATGCCGAGTGTCGTGTCGGCGAAGGAATGGCAGAGAGAGCGTGACGCGCTACTCGTTGCGGAGAAGGAAGCCACTCGCCACCTCGACGGCATTGCCGCCCAACGACGCCGCCTTCCGATGGTCCGTCTTGACAACGAGAAGTACCTCTTCGAAACTACTGATGGGCCAAAGCGGTTGCTGGACTTCTTCGATGGGCGCCCGCAGTTGGCCATCTACCAGTTCATGGACAATGGTCCGGATGCTTTCTGTCCCGGCTGCACTCACTTCACCAACAACGTTATCGATCTGGCGACGCTGGCCGACGAGGGGGTGAGCTGGCGGACTGTGTCCAACATGCCGCTGGCTCAGATGGAGTCCTACTGGGTCAGCAAGAGATGGACGGTGCCGTTCGCGTCCTCGCGCGAGACTTCGTTCGCCGATGACTGCGGGGCAAGCCGCGGTTTCATGCTCAACCTGTTCTTCACCGACGGCGAGCAGGTCTATCGCACATACGCCACCAGTGGCCGGGGCGTAGACCGATTGTTGTTTGTCAACAACATCCTCGACCTAGCTCCCTACGGCCGTCAGGAAGATTGGGAGAACTCGCCTCCCGGCTGGCCCCAGCACCCGACCTACGGCTGAAGTTCGGCGCAAAGTGCTGTCTCGGCAACCTCAAGGCTATGCGCCACTTTTTTTATGTGCCTGCTCGCTTGCGCCAGGTAGCGGCCCTGTTTTGGCTCGGCATGGCCGCGGACTAGCGTTCCATTTGCGCTCTATCGTGCGCACGTTGCGAGACGCATTCCAGAAGCGGGACCTGAGAGACAAGTATCGCCTCAAGGGTAAGTAGAACCGGAGGTGCAATGGCTGAGTTTTGCGGAGCATTCCCCGTCCTTCCCGGGAAGGCAACCCACGTCCGGGCATTCGCCGCCGACTGCATGACTCCTCAGGGGGAGTTTGCTGCGTCTTTAGAGCGCGCCGGGGTGTGAAGCGCGAATTGTGGTTCCTGAGTCCCGATGGCACCGTCCTGTACGTTTTTTTGGAGGCCGATAACGTCGCTGCGTCATTCGCCCAGATCGCGACATCGCCCGATCCGTTCGACGAGTGGCAACGCCAGCAAATTCTCGAAATCTCCGGTGTCGACATGACGCAACCTGGTCCTGCTCCATCTTACAAGATTCTCGACGTAACGATCTGACCCAGCCGTCTCGAGGACTGTCGACCACCCAGCTGGTGGACGAGACACCGACCCCGCGGTGTTCGCTGACTTGTTCCGGGGATTCTTCCGGGTGTTCGGGCGGACGAAGATCACCGTCCTCCTCGGTTTCACGGTGGCCGCGTACAACCTCGATCGCATTCGGAGTTTCAGGGCTAAGCAGGCCGAGGACGAGCCCAAGCCCGTGCCGCGGGCCAAGCGGCGCCAGGGAACCTGGACACCTGAATGTTCTCCTGGGGGGAGTGCATCCGTTCCGGCCAAGGCCACCGGTCCGCCCGACCAGCTGAGCCACGGCTGCAACGAGAAATCGCCCTTCGGGGCGACTTCGTCGCGTCTGAGCGCAGGAAGTCGATCGACGCTCAAGCAAAATGCCGGCCCGGAGGCCGGCATTTTGCGTACTTCCCGGGGTGGCGGACGAGCCAGTGACTCATCGCCACCTCCAACGGTGGGTTTCATGAAAAATGAGGGTCCAGATTCATGAACACCTCGCAGTGGGGTGTTCATGAATCTCTCTGGCCAGGGGTGTTATGGCAACGGCGTGGCATTCACCACAGAATAAGGAGGGGAGTATCCACAATCATCCGGTCAGGGCCCAGGATCGCAATCCTGGCCGCCGAGCTGGGGGCTCCTCGCCGGCGATCGAATGACGGGGGAAGTTCAAAGGCACGGTATCGCGCCTCTGAGCGATACCGTGCGAGTAAGCACCATCCGGGGCTACCCCGTGGCGACGTTGTACGCGGCAATTCCGGTCGGCCTGGCGGGCTCTGGTACCCGCAGCAGAACGGGTGATCCCAATCAGTCCGGGGAGTGGCCGCCCTTCCCCGCGTAGGCGCCTGGACCCGGCATTCTGTGCGCTGCCTTCACCGCTTGCGCTCACATTGTCGCAGCCATGAAAGCTTCGGCGTCGACTAGGACCTGAATCAGTCCTAACCGCTAGCGGGGCCCCAAGGGATCAGCTGCGGTCCGTGTTCACGATGAGCAGACTGCAGGGGCACTGATGCGACACCTTGTTGGGAACGCTCCCGAGCACAAAGCGTTTCATCCCTGCCATACCCCGGTTTCCAACCACGATGACGTCGGCGTCCACAGCTTCGGCGATGCTGATGAGCGCATCCGCAGGGTCACCTTCGGGATTGTGCACCTCGGCAGACACTCCCTCGCGCTCGGCCTTGGCAAGCAGCTCCGTGCCCACGTGGTCAGCGTGGTCGCGCAGGCTGGCACTGGTTGACTGCGCTGTTCCGGGTACGTCAGAGAAGCCCGTCGTGGCCGCGGGGTGAACTGCATGGACGGCATGTACCTTGGCCCCAGTCATCTTTGCCAGGGCAAAAGCCTCTTTGACGGCGACTTCCGCGCGGTCTGACCCGTCGGTACCAACGACAATCGCTTTGTACATGGGACTCCCCTCTCCGCCGACCGCGGCATAAGCGCCGGGCGCTGAATATCCTCGACAGCACTCTAAGGGCGTTGGTCCGCGGCTTCAACCGGGTTTGGCGATGGCATCCCTTCGTCGGCATGGTGCTCAAAGCCCGAGGATCGAGTTTCGCCGCGCTACTTGTCGACACTAGATGTGCCTGATTCCGATCGAGGTCTTGGACCAGACCAGCAGAGTCTGAGGGCCCGGTACTCGGGATCCCGATAGCCTCTCCATCCATCAGCGGCGGGCGGGTTGCGCCGGAGCCGGGTGGCCAGGCCAGGCGGCGACCCATCCCGGATCGCTGTCTCCTCATGATTGCGCTTGGGTCGAGCCGAAAGACGAGTGCGTCACGCCTAACGCAACCCGGCAGCGATGGATGGTGCACAGCAACTCTTGACCGCGACCGTCGTGAGGGGAAACAAGAGTCACGTCGGAGAAGAGAATTGCGGTCACAGGGCGGTCTTCGAGACTTTCGGGGCGCTGTGAGGAGTGCCGCGACCGCTCCTCCGCCAACCTGGGTACTAGGTTTCATCAGGCGGCTAGAGGCCGTCCCCTGATCTGGTGGTCACGACGAGTAGGTCACCTAATGGGGTGGGCTCGCCAATGAGGACTCTGATCTGCACCATCGCGCTGGGTAGACGACCCAGCGACCAACCCGAAGGAGGCCGTCATGGTCGGCGAGAAAGTGGAGCACTTCCAAGGCAAGGGCTCGGACCTGAGCGCGCTGCAATCCCACATCGAGGAGTATCTGAAGACCGACGGCTTCACGACCCAGACCTCAGCACCGAGCGCGCAGGGCGTGGCCATCCAAGCCAAGAAGGGTGGCTTCCTGCGTGGGGTCGTCGATGCAGACCGCGCGATGACCATCATGATTGCTGGGATTCCCGCCGATTTCACGGTCCGTATTGGCATCGGTAAGTGGCTCGAGCACCTCGGGGTTGCAGCAATCGAAACATTGCTCATCTCGGACCTATTCCTCGTCGTGGATGTGGCCGAAACCGCCTGGAATATCGAGATCGAAGACAAGCTCGTCAAGGACATCAAGTCATTCGTCGGCTAACAGAGTCGTCATCGAACACAGGGCGACTCGTCCCGGTAACCGTCCGGGATCTACGCCACGATGAGTGATTGCGCGTAGGTCCTCTAGCGGCTGCCCAGCCGACGACGTAGCCCGGCACTTCCGGGCGGCGCGAGCTGGTGAGCCCGCGTCCGAGTCCGGGCGATACCGCGCCCCAATTCCCGCCGCCGCCGGACCATTGAACTGACCTGCGGACGTCTGAAGGACGTCGGGATGGCAGACTTGTCGACGTGGCAATCGGTCACCCGAAGCAGTCGGCCTGGGCAACCGTCAAAGAATGGATGTGGGTCCTCTGGATGGGGCCTGGGCGTGGCGAGAGATGTCGGAAGGCTTGGATCCAGAAGTGGTTTGGCCGGTAACGAGGCGTAGAGCCCGGTACGAGATTCGCCCAGCACCTGCCAGACTGGCCACCGACTCGCTTAACGCGTTATCCGGCTCCCACATAGGTTGCGGGTTGTGTGTCATAGGTTCCGCTCGTCCTCCCCCAACCGCACGTACTCGGGGATACCGATGGCCTGTCGATCCCTCCGGATCGGGCGGTGGAACTGTGTGCCGTCGTCCGGCCATAGAACCGCCAGCAGGCGTGCCTGGTGAGCCGAGCGGCGGAGGTCGACCCCTCTACGATTGGCCTGAGAGACGAGCGGCCACCATCGTATTCCTCGCCTTCGCCGCCCTCGCCGTCGGGACGCGAGGTACCTGTCAAGGTGTCCGGCCGGGGATGGCCATCGGCATCCTTCTCGACGCCACCGCCGTCCGTGCCCCCTTGTCTCTCTGCTCGGGAGGTCGAACTGGTTGCTGCCTTGGACCCAGCCGGCCGTGGATGCGGTTCGAGAGTCCTTTCGGCACCCACACGTGGCACAGCCCTCGACGGAACCTGAACCTGTAACGGAATGCGGTTACGGACCGTTTCGATATTGGTGGCTGGTGAGAGGACTGCATCGCGATCGAGTCGCACCACTAGGGACAGCGGAACACGCCAACGTGGCCGTATGGCGTCTGTTTCCAGCCAACGCGTAACAGGCTACCGGCTGACCGTGGCTCCCGGAGTCTCCGTCCACGGTGTGCGGCGTGCTCCAATGAGTCTCCAGAACCGCGATCGGGTCACCTGCAAACGCAAGCGTCGTCCTTGGCCGGTGTCTTCAAGGGCGGAAACTGAAAGGAGAATCATGTCCCGTTTGATCAAACTTGCTCTGGCGCTATTCGCCAGCAGCATCACAGTGATCGGACTACAGGCCGCTCCGGCCCACGCGAACACCAGTGCCGGACATAACTCGGCAATTGTCGGCGAACTGGGTGTCGAAGGTGGCGCATACCCTGGTGGCTTCCAGCCGACGGCTGGAACAGTCGAGGTGGAGTTCAACTCCGTGCCTCTCGCCCTCGTGAAGCACGTTGGGAAGTCGGGCAAATTCGATATCAAGCTCTCGCCGGGCAGTTACACGGTATTCGGTTGTGGTCCCAAGAAGTCCGGTAACCAATGCAGCCAACCGCAGGACATCAATCTTGCAACCGGCGAGGAAGATCACATCCAGCTCGTCTGGGCATACTTGCCCTAGTGACCTGAGTCAGAGATCCGCTCGCAGTATGAGGCCAGCGTGTCCAGGATCTCGTCGGCGCTCTTATGCCACACGAAAGGCTTGGGATCGTCATTCCATCGGTCGATCCAGCTTCCAATGGCTGACTCGAGCTCTTTGGTCGAACGATGGGTGCCTCGCCCAAGCCACTTGTTGGTGAGTTCGGCGAACCAGCGCTCGACAAGGTTCATCCACGAGCTATAGGTGGGCGTGAAGTGGAGGTGGAACCGAGGATGACGCAGGAGCCAACGATGGATCTCAGGTGTCTTGTGGGTGGAGACATTGTCGACGACGAGGTGGACGTCAAGCTCGGCGGGCACACTGCGATTGATGAGGTTCAAGAAGCGCCGGAACTCGACGGCGCGGTGGCGATCGGTCATGTCGGCGATGACGTGTCCTGACGCAACGTCGAGCGCCGCATAGAGATCGGTCGTGCNNAATCGTGGGTGCGTCGCTCAGGGAGACCGGGGCGAAGTGCCAGGACCGGTGAGGTCCGATCGAGCGCTTGGATCTGGGATTTCTCGTCTACGCACAAAACCAGCGCACCCTGGGGCGGATTCACATAGAGCCCAACGATGTCGCGCACTTTGTCGACAAAGAGGGGGTCGGGTGAGAGTGTGAAGGTCTCGGTGAGGTGTGGCTCCAGTCCAAGGGCCCGCCAGATTCGAGAGACGGCCGACTGGCTCATGCCCGTCGTCTTGGCCATGGACCTTGTCGACCAGTGGGTGGCGTCAGCCGGCGTCTGTTCGAGGGTCTTCACAATCACCTCCTCGACATCGTCGTCGCTGATCGTGCGGGGGGCTCCGGGTCGGGGTTCGTCGTGGAGACCTTCGAGGCGCTGCTCGAGGAACCGATTACGCCATTTGCCCACCGTCTTGCGGTGGAGTGAAAGCGCCTCGGCCACTTCGGTGTCGTTGCCCCCTTTGGCGCAGCCCGCACAATCCGGCACCGAAGTGCCAGTGCTTGGGCACTTGTGTGCCGACGCGCCCAACGCTCGAGGGTCTGACGCTCCTCGTCGCTGAGGACGACCTTCCTGGCCGAGATTCCTGGGTGTCCCATTGCCGCCTCCCATCGTCGCTGACAATGGGATAAACGCGCACACTCACCCGTGAATTCCTAAATG
>PKWD01000321.1 GCA_003131945.1 Acidimicrobiaceae bacterium | reverse complement strand
GCTACGCCGGCTACTCGACGGGGACGGGACTTGTCATCGATGTGTCGCGCATGAACACCGTGTCGAGCGACACCGGGGACATGAGCGCAGTCGTCGGCTCCGGGACCCAACTGGTGGACGTCTACGACCAGCTGTCGAACGCCGGGATGCTCCTCCCCGCCGGCTCTTGCCCGTCGGTCGGCATCGCCGGGCTGACCCTCGGGGGCGGCATCGGGGTCGTCGGGCGCAAGTACGGCCTCACCTGCGACAACCTGACGGCGCTGGACATCGTCACCGCCGACGGCCGGCTCCTCACCTGCAATGCCGGCCAGAACGCCGATCTGTACTGGGCCAGCCGGGGCGGTGGCGGCGGCAANNCTGTGGTCGAACTGCCAGCTGCAGTCGGCCGGCAGCGACGGTCTGAATGTGCGTAGCAACGGCGTGTTCGTCGGGTCACAGGATGCTTTGACCGCTGCGCTGCAGCCGTTGCTCACCGGTCTCGGGACTCCGACGAGCCAGTTCGTCGAGCCCGCCTCGTACCTGCACGCCATGTTGGTCGAAGCCGGGTGCGAGAACTTGAGCGTCGACCAGTGCCACCTGACGGGCGGGAGCGCCGACGGCACATTGCCGCGCTCGTCCTTCGCCGCCACATCGGCGTACCTGACATCGCCGCTGTCGAGCGCCGGTGTCGCCGCCGCCCTGCAGGCGGTGCAACGGCTGCAGGACAGTAACCCGCAGCTCGGTGGGGGGCTGGTGTTCGACGCCTACGGGGGCGCCATCAACACCGTCGCTCCCGATGCCACCGCCTTCGTTCACCGCCATGAGCTCTGCGCCCTGCAGTCGAGCGCATCATGGGGCCCCGGAGACTCCCCTTCGACCGTCGACGCGGCTGAAGGATGGGTGGCGCAGACCGCCGACACCATGGCCCCGTTCGTGAGCCGGTCGGCCTACCAGAACTACATCGATCCCACCCTGGCCGACTGGGCCGAGGCCTACTACGGCTCCAACCTGCCCCGGCTGGTCGACGTGAAACGTCGGTACGACCCCGATGACGTCTTCCACTTCGCCCAGTCCATCCCGACGAGGCTGGCCAACTGACGCCGGCGCTATCCCCCGCCCAGGATCTCGGGGCCGGCCAGGAGGTGCCTGCTGATGTCCCCGATAAGGTCCGTGGTGAACCGGCGCTCGACGAAATACCAGCGCCCGGCGCGGCATGCGAAACGATCGCGGTAGCGACCGGCCACGATCGTCTGCAGTCCCAGACCCTCGGTCGCCTGGAGCACGGTGAAGTACGAACGCGCCGTGGCCGTGGTGGCGTCCTCGTCCACCTCGATCTGGACGTTGGTCGTCACGTGCTTGGTCCGCGGCGTGCCGTCCTCGTGCAGGCGGATCGTCGATCGCAGCAGCCCGAGGATCTTGTCCCGTCCTTTCAGGCCCGCCTCCATGCCGTCGACACCGATGGTGGCATCGGCGAAAAGCGTGGCCACACCCTCGAGATCTCCGTCGTCGACGAATCCGGCGTAGGAGAAGATGAGGTTCTCGATGGATCGTTCGGCGTCAGGCATAGTGTCGACGGTAGCTCAGTCGGGCAGGTGCATCAGTTCGATCCGCACACCGTCGGGGTCGGTGCAGTAGACGAAGTCCAGGGTGGCCCCGGGAAGGTCGAAAGTGGTGCGGGTCCCCACGATGACAGTCCCGCCCAAGGTCTCGACGGTTGCCGCCACCGCATCGATGTCGTCCACTCGCACCGACAGATGGGTAAGACCCAGCTGATTCATCGGGCGCCGGACCGGGTCGCCGATCTGTGGCGGGGAGGTGAACTGCAACAGCTCGATGGCGATGCCGTCGCGGCGGACGAATTGGGAACGCAGAGCCACCCCGTCGAGCTCCATGAGCGGGCCGAACTCCTCACCGACGGTGTGGGACTCGGCCGAGGCGAACCCGAGCGCCTCGCAGTAGAACCGCAGCGAACGCTCCAGGTCCGACACACAGATCCCGAAGTGCGAGAACGTCGTCGCCATGGTGGTCTCCTCCTTCGTCGGGGAGAGCTTTCCCTATCCGGTGCCCCCTCGCCGTCATCGAGGTGCCGGGTCCTCGTGATCGGAGGCCCATCGTTCTCGTCACACGGTTCGCACACGCCACAGGCCATACTGTCGGGGTGCATAGCACTCCTTCGGGTCCGGGGGACTACGCCGGCGCGAGGGACCTCGACACCGGCAAGGCCGACCTGCCCACCCGCTTCCGTAATCACGCGCAGGTCATGGCCCGCCATGGCCGTTCGCCGTTGTCGGTCGCCCTCATGCAGGGTGCAGCGGACGATCTCGAGCGGGGCGGAATCGTGGCCGAGCTGTACACCGACGTCCCTCTCCCGGCCGGACAGGCGCCGGCGCTGCGTCTTCTGGCCGCCCTCCACCGCCTCGTGCTGGCGGGCCAGGCGCCCGAGCTCGCCGGCTACTACCCGAGCGTGGGGGGCTATGACCCTCCCGAAGGCGCATGGGCGGCGGCCGAACTGACTCTGCGGATCAACGCCGACGATCTCGGAGTGGTGCTGCGCCGCGGGGTGCAGACCAACGAGCCGGGGCGCTCGGCGGTGTTGTTCGGTGTGTTGCTGTGGATCGCCGATCAGTACCGGCGACCTGTTCGCCTGCTCGAGATCGGCGCCAGTGCCGGGCTCAACCTGCTGGCCGAGGACTTCGCCTACCGCAGCAGCGGCGCCCTGCTCGGAGATCCCGATTCGCCGCTCGTCTTCGAGGGCCCGTGGGTCGGGGTCCCGGTGCCCGATCCGGCCGAGGCTCAGGACCACCTGACGGTGGTGGAACGACGGGGCTGCGACATCGCACCGATCGACGCCACCAGTCGCGACGGGCAACTGGCGTTGCTGTCTTATATCTGGCCGGACGAACCGAAACGGCTGGCCCGGATGCGCGCCGCTCTCGAAGTGGCCGAGAGGTTTCCCCCGATCGTGGACGAGGCACCGGCGGGGACGTGGATCCGGCAGGTGCTGGCGCAGCGTGAGCGCTCGACCGTCCAACTCGTCTGGCAGTCGGTCTTCGCCCAGTACCTCACGAGCGAGGACCGTGACGATCTGACGGCCACGATGCACGCGGCCGGCGCCGAGGCCACCGAGGACGTCCCGCTCGTCTGGGCGAGGATGGAGCCCTCGACCGATCCCCTCCAGGGGTTCGGGGTCAGCGTGATGTGCTGGCCCGGAGGAGAAGAGACACTCCTGGCCCGGTCCGGCGATCACGGCCCCCCCGTGCGCTGGACGCGGGCGTAGGGGCGTCGGGCCGCTCCCACCCCGGTCACCGAGGTCGGGCCTTACCGGGGAACCGGGTCCTCCAGCTGTTCCATGAATTCGAGCCGGATGTTCCCGGGTGCCTCGACGAAGACGATCCGACGCCGACCGAAGGTGCCGGTCACCTCGGCCGGTCCCCACAACACCGTGTGCCCCTCGATCTGGCCATCGAGATCATCGGTGAACAGAGCGGGATGGAGAAAGCAGTCATCGGGCAGGTCGACGGCGTCTTCATAGAGGGCCCGGGTGAACAGGGTGATCACGACCGGACCGAGGTACACGTCGGCCCTCTCCCCGCCGTGCCAGGGCAGGCGGTCGCGCACCTCGGCGCCGGCTGATTCGTAGAAGGTCACCGCCGCGTCGAGGTCGGAGACCTTCACGGCCAGGTTGGCCATACCGGTCACGGTCACCGCCGGCTCACGCCCGCAGCACCGTCCCGGGCCGGGCGTCGAGGCCCTCGACGGCAGGCTCGTTGTCCACCCTGATGGGCACCCCGTTCACGAGGACGTGGGTCATCCCCACGGGGGCGTCGGCCGTGAGGCGTTCACCGTTGGCCGGGAAGTCGTGCAATCGGCGCAAGGGACCGGGAGCGACGGTGTCGGGGTCAAAGACACAGAGGTCGGCCGCTTTGCCCACCTCGACAGAACCCCGGTCGGCCAAGCCGTAGACGGCGGCGGGTTCCCCGGTGAGCTTGTGGACGGCCCGTTCGAGGGGCATGACGTTGCGGTCACGCACCCAGGTCCCGAGAAGGTCGGTAGCGAAACAGGCGTCGCACAACTGCGACACGTGAGCGCCCGAATCGGCCAGACCGAGCAGGACGTTGTCGCGGGGAAGGAGCCAGGCGATGCCCTCGTCATCGTCGTTGGCCAGCACCGACCAGAAGCGGGCTTCGAGCTCGTCGTCGAGCGAGATGTCGAGCAGGACATCGAGGGGTGTGCAGGCGCGCTCGGTGGCCAGTTCGACGATGCCCCGACCGACGAGATCGGGGCGCGAGGCCGACTCGGCCACCGACACCGACGGCCAATTGAACGGCAGGAACCCACCACCGTTGGCGCCGGACAGCTCGTCCCAGGTCGAGGCGCGCCAGGCCGGATCACGGTAGACGGCCATGCGGTCGTCGGGGCTCAGTCCGATGAGACGGGAGAAACTGTCCCGGCTGTTCAAGGTGAAGGGCTCAGCCAGGTTCATCTGGAACACGAGCGGGCGGCAGGACACCTGGGGCCAGACCTCGACACCACGGGCCCGCGATTCGTCGTTACGATGGACGACACCCTCGTGGTACGGGTAACCCTTCACCGTCAACAGTGCCGTCCAGGTGACCGGTCGGCCCACTTCCTGCTGCAGATCGGCCACCTCCTTGTGGGAGATGACGTTGGCGGGCAGAAGTGCCACCACTCCTTTGCCGGCGTGGCGCAGGGGCGCCAGGAGGGCCCGCAACTCATCGAGATCGGCCACCCGCGAGGGGACCGGTCGGCCGCCGTCGCCGTTGTGGGTCGGTGACGCGCTGGTGGCGAAGCCGGCGGCGCCGGCGGCGAGGGCCTCGGCCACGACGGCCTGCATGCGACCGACCTCCTCGGGGTTGGCCGCCCGTTCGTAGGAGTCCTCGCCCATGACGAACAGACGCACGGCCGTGTGCCCCACGTAG
>PKWD01000404.1 GCA_003131945.1 Acidimicrobiaceae bacterium | reverse complement strand
CACGAGGGTGCCATGGAAGAGGGCGACGTCGCAGCTGCCCAAGCTTTGGCCGACGTGGCCACCGTGGCCATCCTTCACCACCGGGCCGCCAGCGAGGCCCAACTCGTGAACGAGCAGCTCAATCATGCCCTCAACAGTCGCATCGTCATAGAGCANNGTAGCGGAGCGGACCGGGCTCGACATGGAGCAAGCCTTCGCGCGGCTTCGCCATCACGCTCGCAACCACAATCAGCGTCTCGTCGACGCCGCTCACGCTGTCATTGACGGCACTCTGAAGCCCGAAGCATTCGACTCGCCGGGCTCTTACCGGAAATCCTGAGAGCGCCTCTGTACCGGCTTAAGCGCGATGACGAACAGCTGCGCAATGGAAGGTCGCGCTCACCCTGCTGGTTGGCGCCCCGCTTGAGCATTTCGTCCTCTGCTCGGCGACGTCAGGATTGGCCATGTCTTGAGCGAACTCGATGGTCTGCCCGGGGTCGGTGATCCCGGCGGCATCCTTGATCTCGCGCAAAGCTCGGCCCTGGCGTCGAGGGGAGAACGTGACGTACGGCCAGTCCACAGGACAACGCGCGGCGTTCTGACCTGAACTGGACTGTCGCTGCCAGTGGCTCGCGACGCCAACCCGCCGACCTCTTGAATCCGGCTGGCTGAAACACGTTCTAGCCACTGGGAGCCCATTTGAAGAGCGCCTGAGTCTGTTTCGTGGGTGACAAGCGTGACTGCCGTGGCGTCTGAGCACGGACGCTGATGCTGTGTCTAGCCTTATGCCAGGAGAGTCGCTCATGGCACCCTTCACCGACGCTGAGCCTCGATGCCCTAAGGGCCATCGACTGATCAATGACCCACTTCAGGCCGGCAGACAACATCCGATGCCGGTCATGTGGTGCCCCACCTGCAACACCCATTACGGCCAGCAGGCCGATGGGGTGTTCATCGAAGTTCGCGACTTGTCGGGCGCCTAGCGGCGGTTCCTTGTGGCGACTGTGACCCATGTGCTTCCTTCCCAGTAAGAATCTTGGGGTTCGTAGGCACGAACTTCATGCCCTGCAGGACATACCTTGGACCCCCCGACAAAGCTCAGAGACTGTCCTTGGGAGAGTGTCAGCCGAAAAGAGACGCCCCGGGCGGGTGTACGGTAGCAACGGCACGACAACCGCCCTCACGTGTCGAGCCAGCGTGGGCTGGCCCGGGAGCGATGCTCCAGACCCTGGTAGCGCCTTTGCGCAGTTCCAACGCCAGGAGAGTGCAATGACTCTTACCGAGTCTTCGTCCGTGATCGCTCCGCTTGAAGATCTAGCGGAGGCCGCGGGGCCAAACGCGAATCGTAACGTCGTCTGGCTACGAGGCGAATACGACATCTCCACCGAGACGGCGCTGTCGCACACGATGGCTCAGGCGATGGCGCTCGATGAGCGCGACCTCGTGGTCGACTTGAGCGGTGTCCAGTTCATGGACGCGGCGACGATCGGCGTCTTCATCCGGACCCGCAATGACCTCCGCCTTCAGTTCCGGTCCTTGACGCTCCGATCCTGCTCGAGGTTTGCGCGGCGCCTCCTCGACCTGTGTGATCTCACTGATCTTCTCGATCCGCCTCCAGTTGCCACACGTATTGCGCGAAGAGTTCCTGCGCTCGGAACGTCGGTTTGAGCGTGCCAGGGATTTTCAGTGAGCGGCCGTTGTCGCCCGCAGGCGCCGGTGTGACTGACATCGAATGGGAGCCGGCGGAACCGGCGAGGATGGATCCGGGGAAGTACCATTGAGCACAGTGCCACCGAGGATGTCAATATGCCGTTGACCCAGGACGCTGCGCGGTGTTCGTCCAAGGGGGCAACGGCTAGTTCGGCCCGCCAAACGCATTGCCGTCCCGCAGGCCTCGGAGGGATCGGCGAAATGTTCGGCGAATCGCAGAAACCCGATCATGAAGCGCTGCGTGAGACCTGGTAGCTCAGATCTATCGCTTCGAGTGTGGCGGGATGCAACCGGATCCACACCGTGCCGCTTGCGGTCGGATCATCGTGGAGGTAGTGACGGAAGCGGGCGTCCCATTGGGCTTCGTCGGCACCAAGGTAGCGCCCGAGCATGCGGTGTCCTCGTGGCACGTCGAAGGGCAGGATGTCGGCGCGCCCCCGGACGATCACTTGCCTTACCAACCCCGTAGAGATGTCACAGGTATCTACGGTTACGGCCAGGACGGGGTCTGTCACTACTCGGCCGGGCAGCTTGCTCCATGGGCCTGACAAGATCCAGAAAGTCTGGTCCTCCCATAAATACCAGGTAGGTCGAACGGTGGGACCGTGTGTTGCCACTCGGGCGGTCAGAGGTTCGTTCAGGAAGGCGTCGATATCGAAGTCGGCCAATCTTCACCCCTCCTCACAGAAGGATGAAGATACCGAATCTCGAGGTGATTGACGAGGGCAGGGCCCTGGGAGACCTTGGCCTCCGACGGCCGCTCCCTTTGGGTCACAACCGACAACCCAAACCCGCAGCGTTCCGGGGTCGATCCCACCTCCGGCGAGAACACACCCGTAACCCTCCCGACTGATCGGGCGGGTCTGTTCTCCGTCGCCTCCGACGCCGCCACCGGCGCGACGTGGGCCACGGCAATGTTGCCAAACCGTCGCTGGTTCGCCTTTCAAACTGAACCCACGTCTTGGCGCCGTCAGCTGCCACGGCGCATAATCCAACCCTGGAGACGCTTGTGGGCCTCTGGAAACGCGGCGTGCGTTCCCATGGCAATCCACCGACCTCGTCCCACAGCAGCCACGAGGCAACCAGACGGTGTGTACTGCGGCAACCATGACATTTCCCCTAACGCCGATCACGATCCGTGCGCGGCAAAGGCACCACGTCTGTTTCCAGGCGATGTGGGTCTGTTCGGAGCCGTCGTCTTGGGGAGGAGAGTGCGGGTATCGCAGACTGCCGGCAGGGCCCAGTCTGCTGATGGCATTGTTATGGCATAATAGTAGCATGCCTAGGGTAAGAGTGAGTACGACCGTGGACGGGGACCTCCTGGGGATTGCGAGGCGGCTTCGTTCGGAACTCACGGACGCCGCACTTCTGGACGAAGCGCTCCAGGCACTCGTGGCTCGGCACCGGGCCACTGAGATCGACGCCACCTACAGCGTCTACGAACAGCATCCACTCGACGAACCCGACGAATGGGGTGATCTGGCTTCATTTCGTGACTCTGCCGCTGCGTCGTGACGGCCCTTCCATCCCGAGGGGAAGTGTGGTGGTGCGAGCTTCCAGACATCGGTCGTCGACCAGTTGTCGTCCTGTCGCGTGATGCTGCCATTCCAAGGCTTCGCCGAGCCCTCATTGCTCCGTGCACGACGACGATCCGCGATCTGCTCAGCGAGGTCGTATTGCAACCAGAGGACGATCCAATCCCACGACGATGCGCGATCAATCTCGACTCCGTTGAGGGCGTCTCGGTCGCCGTAATCGTCGAACGCCTCGGGCGGCTCAGCGAGGCACGGATGCGCGAAGTGTGCGCTGCCCTCGAGGTCGCAGTGGATTGCGCCAGTTGAAATCTGCTTCCGGCAAATGGACGCCTCCCTGGCGGTTGAACAGCGCCCGACAAACGCATGGCCGTCTCCGGCGACGGCAACACAGCACCCGGAAGCTGCATCGAGGCCAAGGCCGCAAACACCCCGTCGAGACAGCGCGATTTGATCATTACGATGAACCGCGGGTCCTGCTCCGCTCGCTGCGGTGACTCGGCGGCTGCCAAGCGCCGGCTTGACTACAATGGTTGTTGTGAGGACAGCGCGCAATGTGCCTGATTGCGCGATCGGATTTTGATTCAGCAGTCGCTCGTCGTTCGGGACCACAGGGGTTAGGCGCGGCGCAGTCGATGGGCCCGAACGATCGGACGACGAATCGAATTGTCCGTCGGGCAGATCGTTGTGAGGTCGACAACGCCGTGCGGGCGAGAGGATTCGAACCTCCATCCCCAAGGGGACCGGGACCTAAACCCGGCGCGTCTGCCAATTCCGCCACGCCCGCGTGACTCCCCGAAGCCTATCGGTGAGACCAGCGAGGAGGCCTCGATAGCTCGACAGGATCGGACGCGCCACTACACTGCCGCCCGTGCGCGTCGACCAGGTGATCCCCTCGCTGGCCAGCCGAGATGCCATTGGGGTGCACACGCTCGCTATCGCCGATGCCCTGCGTGGCGCTGGGCTCATGTCGGAGATCTACTACGGCGACTGCTCGCCCGACCTCTTGAAGGTCGCCCGGCCTATCGGAGCGCTCGGCCGGGCATCGAAGGACCGCTGGTTGTTGTACCAGTCGTCGATCGGCAGCCCGGTGTTCGATGCTTTTGCGGCCCGACCCGAACCGAAGCTGGTGAATTACCACAACATCACCCCCGCCGATCTCTTGCAGTCGTGGGAGCCGGGAGTGGGCTACGAGGTGGGCCTCGGACGGGAGCAGTTGGGACGCATCGCCTCCCAGTGCCACCTGGGCATCGCCGACTCGGCCTTCAATGAGGGCGAGCTCATCGACGCCGGCTTCAAGTCCACCGCCGTGGCCTCGTTGCTGATCGACATGACGGTACGTACCGACGCCGATCCGGCCCGGCTCCGCCGCCTCCGTGGCGCCAAAGCCGACGGGGGCCCGGACTTTCTGTTCGTGGGCAAGGTCTCACCCCACAAGGCTCCCCACGACCTCGTGAAGATGCTGGCCGTCTACCGGCGTCTTTATCATCCGCAAGCGCGGCTCCATCTCGTTGGGTCGGCGCTCGGCCGTCGCTACGGACCCGCTCTCGATGCTTTTGTCGCCGACCTGGGCCTCACCGATGCCGTGTCGGTGGTGGGCTCGGTCCGACCCGAGGAGCTCGAGGCCTACTACCGCGCCGCCGACGTCTTCGTCTGCGCCTCCGATCATGAGGGCTTCTGCGTTCCCATCGTGGAGGCCATGGCCCACGATCTCCCCGTGGTCGCCTATGCGGCGGCGGCCGTTCCCGAAACGGTGGGGGAGGCAGGACTCCTGCTGGCGTCGAAGGACCCGCTGGAATTCGCGGCGGCCGTGCACCGCGTCATGGACGACGAACAATTGAGGCGTCTGTTCTCGCGGGCGGCTGCCGGCCGGGTCGAGATGTTCTCACTGGCCCGGGCGCGGACCCGTTTCGTCGAGCTCGTGGTCGGGGCGGTCGGATCCTGACGCCGGCGGACGAGTGCGTGCGGGCCGGGTGTCCCATGTGGTGTCGGCGCCGGCCCATCGGTTCCAGACGTCGTGGGGGTCCATGACCCATAGCCTCTTCATCCGCACCCTCGACGCCACCGCCCACGGCAGTTTCCGGATAACGGCGCGCCGCACACCGAGGCCAGGGCCATCGCGCATTCTGCGCCACAGGAAGCTGCGGGCGACGTCGGCCGGAGCATTGCGGGCCAGGCACAGAAGGGCGTTGCGCTGGGCCAGGAAGCGGACGAAGGAGGACGCCGCTCCTCCGCTCGTGGCCGAGAGACGGTGGCGCACCGTGGCCTGCGGGTCATAGACGACGCGTAGTCCGGCCAGCCGGGCCCGCAGGCACCAGTCCGTGTCCTCGTTGTAGGCGAAGAAGGGCCCGGCCAGATCGCCCAGCTTGGCCAGGGTCTCGGAACGGAACACCGGTGCCGTGCCGCTGAAGCCGAAGCGCTCAGCGGGCTCGTCGAATCGGCCGTCGTCAGGCGCGGCGAACCCGTAGTCACCGGCGATGCCGTGACGTTCGAGGAAGTTGCCGGCGTGGTTGAGCAGCGTGCACTGGGTCCGGACGCCGACCGCCTCTCCGTTGACCTGGACGGTATCGGCGAGGTTCGGGTCATCGAGCGGTATATAGAAAGGCTCCGGTCCCGATGTCCAACGCCACACGCTCGTCCGGCCGTCGACGACGGCCCGTTCACAGTCGTAGACGCCGGCGCCCACGACTCTTTCCAGGACTTCATCGCCGCCGATGGTCACGGACCGAAGCAGGCGACCGAGCGGTCGGTGGTCGCCGGGGGCGAACCAGGCGTCGTCCTCCAGCACGACCTCGGCGAACACTCCGTCCAGGAGGACTTTCGGCGTCACCGCCGCCACCGTCGGGTCGGCCAGGACGGCGGCGGCGGCGGCGAGCCATAGCGGTCCGGCCACGGCGTCGTCGTTCAACAAGGCCACCAGCTCGCCGTGTGCGTGACGGAGCCCGAGGTTGACGCCACCGGCGAACCCGAGATTGCGAGAAGAGCGGACGACGGTGGCGCCCGACCGCCGGGCAATGACAGAGGCTTCCTCTGCCGGTGATCCGTTGTCGACGACGACGACCTCGGATGCCTGGGGCAGCGCCGAAGCCAGACAGTCAGCCAACCACGAGCCGGGACGATGAGAGACGACGATGACCGATGAGGACACCGCCACCTCAGCGTTTGGCCACGATGTTGCCGTAGGGGAGGTCGACGATGGCGGCGCGGTCGATGGCGCAAAGGTCGCGCTCGAGCAGCCGGAACGTGAAACCGTGCGTCGTGAGGAGGTCGACGAGTGCGCCGGGGTCGTCACCGACGTCCTCGATCTGTGCCGGCGACCATTCGAACATGATGGTGATCTGCGGATTGGCGGTCAGGGTGCGGGCCAGCCCGGTGAAGACCTGGACCTCGGCCCCCTCCACGTCGACCTTGAGGACATCGATGTGAGCGACATCGGCCAGGAGGTCGTCGAGCCGGACGGCGTGCACCTCGACGATCTCCTCGGTGTCGCCCAGCCGGGCCAGGGCGTCGGCTCCGATGGACCCGACACTCGAATTGCTGGCGAAATTCGCACGCATGTGAANNCATGTGAAGCTTCAGATCCGTCGACTCCGACCACGCGGCGCGTTGCCACGTGGTGACGTAACCGTGGAGCCCGTTGATGATGACATTGCGTTGCAGCAGTTCCGCCAGCCGTGGGTGTGCTTCGACGGCGACCACTCGGCCCCCGGGACCGACCAAGCTGCCGGCCAGGAGCGTGAAGTAGCCGACGTTGGCACCGACGTCGACGAATACCTGCCCGGGCCGGAGGATCTGCTGCAGCCACCCGGTCACGTGCGACTCCCACAGGCCGTCGAGGACGAGCCATGGGGTGACCATGGCGTCGCGGGTGTCGACGAGCATCTTGGCCCCCCACCGGGTGGCCACCAACGCCGTGTGATCGCCTAGGTAGACCGGTCCGTAGGGATACCGGTCGGTGCTGATGCCCGACAGTCGCGCCTCGATGTCGCCCAGCCGTCGGTCCAGGTCGTCGAGCCCGAGGGAACGGCGCACCCGGGCGGCCGCCCGAGACAGGTACGGGTGGCGCATAGGCCGATCATAGTGGGACGCGTCGCGCGCCTTCGGGCCGGGGCATGTCGGCCCCCGACCGGATGTGGTCGGCCAGCGCCGCGTAACGATCGACGACCGCCGGCCAGCTGAACTGCCGACGAGCGTAGGCGTCGCCGCGCCAAGCCAGATGGTCCCGGAGGGCGTCATCGGACAGCAGACGGTCGACCATCACGTCGAACTCCACCACGTCGGAGAACCAGAGGCCGCCACCGCTGCGTCGACAGTGCTCGACGGTGGCCTCGCACCGTCCGTTCACGATCACCGGGCTGCCGGCGAGCCAGGCCTCGAGGACGACGAGGCTGAACGACTCCCACGGCGACGGAGCGATCAGGAACTCACAACCGCGCAGGGCGCCCCACTTGACCTCCTCGGACCGCCGACCGGCGACCAGGACGTCGTCGTCGCCGATGAGCTCTTCGTGGACAGGGCCGAGAAGGACGAGACGCGGCGCCTGCGGCCGGCCTCGACGGTAGTGGCGCCACAACTCGGCCAGCGCGTGGGCTCCCTTGTCGCGCTCGACACGTCCGACACAGAGGACGAAGGGTTCGTCGGCAGCGAGACCGAGCTCGGAGCGGGCCATGGCCGGGTCACCGTCGCCTTCGGCCACGCTGTTGCCGATGACGCTGGCCGGGAGCTGGGCGATCGGGAAGGTGCGCTCGACGAGAGCCCGCTCGGCGTAGGAGTTGAAGGCGAAGCCGCCGACGGACTGAAAGACCTCCCGCATGATCGGCAGGTGGAGCTCGGGCTCGTCGTGGGCGGCGCNNGATGAGCTCGCAATCAGACGACGCCGCCTCGTCGAGTACGGCGGGACACACCGGCCCCACCAGCGCCACGAAGCGACGGGCGACGTCATCGGGGACGCCGGCCGGGTCGTCACGGATCACGGCGTTCAGCTCCAGATAACGAGGGTCTCGACCCGAGACCGAACGATGGCGGTGGACCGTGACACCGGCGAGCTCGGATTCTCCCGGTGCCAACTCATCGCTCCACGTGGCGGCCGACGTGGCGCAGGTGGTGAACACCTCGACGTCCCACTGCTTCATGGCCACGAGGTGCTCGCAGAGCATCCGCAGCCAATGCTCGGTGCCACCCACCACCTCGACCCCGTAGCGGGGGACGACCAGGCCCAGCTTCATGGAGCCAAGGATAGAGACGACTTACGAGGAGGTGACGATGGACAACAGGGTGTCGGCCAGACGATCGAAGGGATGGTCCCGGGCGAAGGCCATGCCTGCCTCGGCCAGCGCATGACGTTCGCCCGGGCTGTCGAGCAGGGAGCGGAGCCGTTCGGCCACGACGGCGGGATCGGCCGACGGCACGAGGGCCACGGTCCCGGGGCCGTATTCGGCCGCCGTGGCCAGGTTGGTGACCACCGGCACACCGGCGGCCAGACATTCGAGCACCGACGCCGACGTCTCGCCGCTGGCCGACTCGCGCAGTTGGACCGCCAGTGCCGCCCGTTCGAGCCACTCCCGCCAGCCCGGTCCGTCGACGGCGCCCGTGACGGTGACCAGATCGGAGACGCCCTTGGCCCGGGCCCGGTCGCCGATGACCTGGGCCAGGATCGGCGGACAGGGGCCGACGAAGGCGACAGGGCACCCGGCCTGGGCGGCGGCATCGACCAGGAGGTCCGGTCGCTTGGCCATCGACACGACGCCGAAAGCCACGACGACCGGTTCGTGTCCGCCCCGGCCCGGGACGGCACCCGATCCGTTGCCGGCCGATCGGGTGACGGGGGAGACCGGTGGGCAGGCGGGCGGCAGCACGTGGACGGGAGGGTGATGGGCAAGGGGAGCGAGATCGAGCTCCAGGAGCCGTCTCGCCACCTCGGAGTTGACGAGGAGTCCCCGACAGCGCTCGGCCACAAGGGGCACGAAGCCGACGCCGGCGGTGACGAGATCGAGGACGGAACGGCCGGCTCGGCGCGCCGCGGCGACCGGGGCCCTTCCCGGATACGACCTCTCCACCCACCACGTCAATTGGCGGGCGAAGGCCTCGTCGTCGTCCCCGGCCAGTGCCGTGACGGCCACGGCGGGCAGGCGGACCTCGTGGAGCCACAGCCATCCGGGGTACCGCAGGGCCAGCTCGATGGTGGGAAGGTGACCGTGGGAGTTGCCGAGGGTGTAGACGATGGCGTCGTACGACGCCGGACGGGAATCGATCCCGAAAGCGTCGGCGGGGACGTGGCCGATGCCGGGAGGAAGATCGGGCGACGCCACCATGGGTGTCACGACGTCGATGGCCACCGTGGTGGGTGAGGCGTGCAGGACACGCGCGTTGTAGAGACCGATCCCACCCCCGCCGGGAGGGAGGGGGCCGACGAGGGCGAGGCGTTGTGGCAACGACGGCGCAAGCCACGTCGACTCCGGGAGTGTCCGGCCGAGCTCGTCGAGGGCCTCCGCCGTCCGCCGGGCCACGGCGTCCCATGTCGAGCGCGAGGCCAGATCCCGCTGGGCGTTGACGATGGTGGCACGGCGCCTCTCGTCCGAGAGACACTCGACGATGGCGTTC
>PKWD01000126.1 GCA_003131945.1 Acidimicrobiaceae bacterium | reverse complement strand
CTCCATAGGGAATCAGCCGTCGTACTCCTCGATCCCGTCGCCCGCCCCCACCACCGACAGGGCGTGGGCCGGGGCGGTCCAGGTGATGGCCAGGTCTCCGAACAACTCTCCCTGGTCGAGGGCGATCCAGCCGCGCTTGCACAGTTCGAGCAGGGCGAGGAAGCGCACGATGACCTGCATCCGTGTCACGCAGTGGGCCGTGAGCGTCCGGAAGCTGACCGTGCCCGCTCCCGGGAGACGGCGTTCGAGCTCGTCGACTGCTTCCGACACCGTGACCGCTTCGACGGTGACGTGGCTCAGGTCGAGGATGAACTCCGGTCGCGGGGTGGACCCGATGAGGAAGGCGGCGGCCAGTCGCTCGGGGGTGATCCCGGCCAGGAGATCGGGCGCCAGCTCCCGGAACTCCTCGTCCAGTCCGGCCAGGCGCGGCACCGACCGCGCCGCCTGTTCGATGAGGATGCAGAAGGCGTCGGCCGCCGCCGCGTAGGCCTGCAACTCGAGCAGACGGGCGAGCAGCCGGTCGCGCTCTTCGAAGCCCGAGAGCTCCTCGTCGTCGTCGACCTCGTCGGGACCGGGCAGGAGCTTGCGGGACTTGAGCTCCACCAGCACGGCGGCGATGACCAGAAATTCGGTCGTGACCTGCAGATCGAGCGTCTCCAGGGCGGCCAGCTCGGCCAAGAACCCTTCCACGATGTCGGCCAGCGGGATGTCGTAGATGTCGAGCTTGTGGTCCGAGATCAGCTGCAGGAGGACGTCACAAGGTCCCTCGAAGGCAGGCGTCGAGACGAGCGCGACCACGTGGCAGACGTTACCGGTTTCCCCGGTGGTCCCCGTGCATGGGCGCTGAGCAGGAACGGCCCCCCGATGGCCGGTGCCGGCGGGGTCGTCCCGTACCATGACGACCCATGACCAGGGTCCTGTCGGGGGTGCAACCGAGCGGCGAGGTCCATCTCGGCAACTACCTGGGGGCCTTTCGTCCCTGGGTGGACCACCAGCGCGAGAACGACGCTTTCTACTGCGTGGTCGACCTCCACGCCCTGTCCCAGGACTACGACCCGTTGCTCCTGGCCACCCGCACCCTGGACACGGCCACCGGCCTCCTGGCCGTCGGCCTCGATCCCGAGCTGTGCGCCCTCTTCGTCCAGAGCCACGTGCCCGAGCATCCCCGCCTGGCCTGGCTGCTCGAGTGCACGGCCACCTTCGGGGAGCTGGGCCGGATGACCCAGTTCAAGGAGAAGGGCCGGGACTCGGAGTCGGTGCGCGTCGGGCTCTTCACCTACCCGGTGCTCCAGGCGGCCGACATCCTCCTCTACGACGCCGACAGTGTCCCCGTCGGTGACGATCAACGCCAGCACCTCGAGCTCACCCGCGATCTGGCCATCCGCTTCAACCACCACTACGGCGACACCTTCGTGGTGCCTCGGGCGGCCGTGCCCCTCGTGGGCGCCCGCGTCATGGACCTCCAGGATCCGACCCGCAAGATGTCGAAGTCCGTCTCGTCGCCCCTCGGCACCGTTCTCGTGTTCGACTCTCCGGAGGAGATCGACCGCAAGGTGCGCAAGGCCGTCACCGACACCGAGACCGACGTGCGCTACGACCCGGGCTCCAAGCCCGGCGTGTCGAACCTGCTCGAGCTCCTGGCCGCCGCCACCGGCGACAACCCGGCCAAACTGGCCGTCGATTACACGAGCTACGGCCCGCTCAAGGCCGATCTCTCCGCCGCCCTCGTCGAGCTCCTGGCACCCGTGCGCCAGCGCTACCAGGAGCTCACGTCCGATCCCGCCTACGTGGTCTCGGTCCTGGCCGACGGCGCCGCCAAGGCTCATGCCGTGGCCGCCGCCACCCTGGAGAGGGCCATGGCCGCCGCCGGGCTGCTCCCCCCCGGCTGAGGACGATATTCAGGCACACGGAGAACGTCGATCAGCGATAGTGGCGGTGTGGCCGAGAGGGAAAAAAGTACGAAGGTCCAGCGGACGACCCTGGTCCTCGATGTCGATGCATTGAGGCAAGCACAGGCTGTCCTCGGGACGAAAACGCCAGAGAAACCGTGAACCGAGCATTGCGCGAGGTGAACAGGCAGGCTGCGCTCGGACAAGCCGCCGCTCTCGTGCGTCAGGGCGGTCTCGCCATCGTGCAACCCGAGGACTTGCCCGACCTACGGCGCGACCGCGGCTAATTCCGGTCGACCGGTGTCGCTCTATCTGGCCGCTACGTCCGTCTGGGCGTGGAGCGTCAGCCCCCAAGCGGGCGGGCGAAGACATCGAAGGCCCATCCGAAGAGCCGATCGAAACCCTGGGGGTAGAACACGACCAGGAGAAGCGGCAGGATCAAGGTGTAAGGCCGGATTCGGTAATAGTCGGGGAGCAGCCGGGCCGGCAAGAGTCGTTCGACCACAGCCGAGCCGTCGAGGGGTGGCAAGGGGATGAGATTGAAGGCGGCGAGATAGATGTTCACGAGACCGGCCACGAAGATGAACTCCAGCCATGTCGGTCCGAGCAGAACCTGATACTTCAAGCCGAGCCGTTCGTAAGGTGTCGAGAGCAGCCGGTAGGCGATGCCCAGGATGATCGCCAGCGCGATGTTGACCGCTGGGCCTACCAGAGAAACGAGGACGCCTGTATTCCTGGCGTCGCGTAGTTGCGACACGTTCACGGGCACGGGCTTGGCCCAGCCGATGACCCCATGCCCGCTCAGAGCCAACAGAACCGGAAGGATGATCGTCCCGAAAGGGTCGATGTGCTTGATCGGGTTGAGGGTGAGCCGTCCCGCCCGTTTGGCCGTGTCGTCCCCGAAGACCTGGGCCACCGCCCCGTGTGACACCTCGTGGAGAATGACCGACGGGATCAGGGCCCCGATGAACATGATCGACAGGGTGCTGATGTGATGGGTGCGCACGAGCACCACCACCACGGCCAGGCCGGCGATGATCCACGCCACCGTGCGCGGACTGGGGCCCTGGCGTTGCGGGCCCTGCGGGGCGGGGCCCCAGGGGTTGCTCACGAAATTAGTGTTTCGCCGCGCAGTTGATGCAGTAGCGCGCCGCCGGCTTGGCCTCGAGGCGCAGGGGGTCGATGGGCTGTCCGCAGTCCTCGCACACCCCGTAGGTCGTTCCGCCCGTCAGCTTGCCCAGGGCCATCTCCACACCGCAGAGGGTCTCGGGCAGCTGGACGGCCAGGACCTCGACTTCACCACGCTCGGCTGTCACCTGGCTCGAATCAGCGAAATTGGAGTCGTAGGTCAGGCTGTCGCCCCCCACGCCGAGCTCCTCGAGCTTGGCCTGGAGGTCCCGTCGCTCCTCCTCGAGCAGCGCTCGGTAGTCGACGGTCGACGCATCGTTGGGCACCACCTGAGGATACTGCCTGGGCTACCTCCGGGAGCGCGGGTGTGCCTGGTCATAGGCCTCCCGGAGGTGCCCGAGCGACACCTTCGTGTAGATCTGGGTGGTGGCGATCGACACGTGCCCGAGGAGCTCCTGGACGACCCGGATGTCGGCCCCGTGGGCCAGCATGTGGGTGGCGCAGGAGTGGCGCAGCACGTGGGGGTGGACCAAGTCTTCGAGCCCGGCCGCCCGGGCCCGTTTCTTGAGCACCCCCCAGACCCCCTGACGGGTGAGCCGTCCCCCCCGGGCGTTCAGGAACACGGCCTCGGCATCGCCGCGCCGGGCCCACCGGCGGGGTTCGAACCGGCCCCGGCCGGCCGCCACCAGCCAGTCGTCGAGGGCCTCGGTGGCGCAACGACCGAGCGGGACGAGCCGTTCCTTCGATCCTTTTCCCAGCACCCGCACCAACCCGGTGTCCGAGCCCAGGTCCGACAGCGACAAGCCGGCCAGCTCCGACACCCGCATGCCGGTGCCGTAGAGGACCTCGAGCATGGCCCGGTCGCGACGTGACGCCGGGTCGTCGTCGGTGGCCGCCTCGAGGAGGCGTTCGGTCTCCTGCTCGGTCAGGGCCTTCGGCAGCCGCCGGGCCAGCCCCGGGGGCCGGATCTCGGTCGTGGGATCGGTTGTGGCCCATCCCTCTTCGAGCAGGAACCGGTGCAGACCGCGCACGGCCGACTGGGCCCGGGCCACCGACGCCGGACCGAGGCCGGCCGAGCGCTGGGCGGCCACGTAGTCCTCGACGACGGCCTCATCGGCGTCGTCTACGCCGTGGCCGCGCGAGGCGAGAAAGGTCTCGTAGACGACGAGGTNNGTCGGCGTCGTCCACCCGGTGGTGGCGCGAGGCCAGGAAGGCTTCGTAGACGACGAGGTCGCGCCGGTAGGAGACGACGGTGTTGCGGGCCCGGCCCTTCTCCACCGACAACCACGTCAGGTATTCCTCGGCCTTGGTGCTCAGCTCGACGACAGCGTCGGACGGGTCACGAGACGGGTCATCAATGGTGGTCGGTGGCGCCGCTGTCCTCGGCATGGCGTGAGCGTCAGTGTCCGTCGGGTTCTTCGGCCAGGACGTGACGGGCCAGAAGAAGCCCGAGGATGGTCTGGCCGTCGATCAACTCCCCCGCGGCCACCAACCGGTCCACGTCGGTGAGGGGCACCGACTCCACCTCCATGTGCTCCTCCTCCACGCCGTGGCGCGNNCCCGACCTCCTCGAGCAGTTCCCGCCGGGCCGTCTCGGCCGGGGGTTCTCCTTCGACGTCGCGGGTGCCGGCCGGGATCTCGAGCAGGTGACGGTCGACGGCCCCCCGGTACTGGCGTACGAGGAGAACGTCTCCACCGTCGGTCACCGGCACGACGGCCACGGCGCCAGGGTGACGGACGATGTCGCGTGTGAAGACGCTTCCGTCGGGGGCCCTGAAGCGGGCCTCGGTGAGCGAGATGCGC
>PKWD01000188.1:262-7105 GCA_003131945.1 Acidimicrobiaceae bacterium | reverse complement strand
CGTGCACCGGGATGCGGATGGTGCGGGCCTTGTCGGCCAGCGCCCGGGCGATGGCCTGGCGGATCCACCATGTGGCATAGGTCGAGAAGCGGAATCCGCGTTGCCAGTCGAACTTGTCCACGGCCCGCATCAGGCCGAATGTGCCCTCCTGGACCAGATCGGCAAAATCGACGCCGCGGTCCTGGTAGCGCCGGGCCCAGTGCACGACCAACCTGAGGTTGGCGGCGATCATGGCGCGCCGCGCTTCGTCGTCGCCGGCCGCCACTCGCTTCGCTAGTTCGGTCTGCTCGTCCGGGTCGGGCAGGGGGTACTGGTCCAGGTCGTCCAGGAAGTACCGGACGCTGTCGGGGGTGCTCGTAAATTTTGCCATTTCTGCCTCGTGATCGGAGGTACTTGCTCTCAAGGGGAACAACACAGGTGTCGTCCTCCGCATTCCATACCCGGTGACGACAATCCGCACCCTGAGTTTGCGGCCCGTGGCCACCGGTGATGCGCTCTTGCAGTGCCCCCGACCGACCAGCCCGCCGACGGCTCCCCCCAGAGGATCCCGGGCGACCCGTCTGATAGCTCTCACCAGGGAACCGAGGTCGAATCCGAAGGGGCGGGCCGGCTCGTGACCGTCCGTCACGGGGCCACGGCCTGGAGCGTGACGTCGCGCCACACGGGGCGAAGTGACCTCCCACTCGAGCCTGAGGGCCGTGAGCAGGCCCGGGCCGTGGGTCGACGCCTGGCCGACCACCCTTTTGCCCGGGTTCTCGTGAGCCCGCTCAAGCGTGCCCGGGAGACGAGTGAGCTGGCCGGGTTCGCCGACGCCGAGGTGTGGGACGACCTGCGCGAGTGGGACTACGGCGCCTATGAGGGCATGACCACGGCCGACATCCGTTCGGAACGTCCGGGATGGTCGTTGTGGCGCGATGGTGCTCCTGACGGGGAAACCCTCGAGGAAGTCGCCATCCGGGCCGACCGGGTGGTGGCGGCCGTGCGGGCCGTGGCGGGGGACGTTCTCGTCTTCGCCCATGCGCACATCCTGCGGGTGGTGGCGGCCCGGTGGCTGGAGCTGCCGGCTGGTGACGGGTCGCGGTGGGTGCTCAGCCCGGCCAGTGTCAGCGTTCTCGGCTGGGAACGGGAGATTCCGGTCATCGAGCGATGGAACGACACCGGAGGCGCGCCGCTGGCGTGACCGGCGTGGTGGGCCGATTCAGACCGACTCGACCTGTTCACCCTCGGGCTTGCCGGGCCGGCGGTCGACGGGACGTCGCGGGAACTTGAGGGTGTCGTCGGCCTCGTCGGGATAGCGCCGAGGACCGGTCCACGCCGCCGGTGGCGCGAAGACGGTGTCGGTCAGCGCGTAGGCAATGCTTTCGTAGTTGATCCGCCATCCCTTGAAGTGGCTCCATGCTTCCTCGGCCCCACGTTCGAGAGGCACGCCGGCCTGGCCGAGCCGGGCGAGGGCATCGACGAAGTCATCGAAGGGAAGATCGATGCCGGCGTCGGGTCGGGGATCGGGGTCGAACGGCATATGGATGGCACGGGCGATGTCTCTGAGGCAGGTGAAGCCCATCCGCACGCACAGCTTCGCTTCGGCCGGAGCCGCCGACGGGCTGACGGCCATATAGAGGGCGGCGGAGTCGAGCACGGCGATCAGTCCCACGAGCCACGAATTGGTGGGGTGGGGGGAGCGCATGTAGAGCAACGCCGGATACGTGGTGTGACTCTCGGCCACGTCCGCCGCCCACCGCTCCCATTCGCCGTAGAACGAATCGAGGTTCCCCTCGATGCCGACCAGGTAGTGACGGGCCAGCAATTCCGGGCCCCACGCCGGTGTGCCCGCCCGACTCTCGAGCATGGTCACCAATGTCTCGCGCCGGTTGAAGGAGTCGTAGAGGGCGGGGAGGTAGGCGATCTGGAGGGCGATAACGAGGAGACCGAAGGCGGCGGCGAGGAAGGCCACCACCTCGGGGGCCGGGCTGCTCTCGGTGGCGAATCCGAGGGTGAAGATCGACGACCCGGCTTCGATGAAGGAGTGGCCGAACGAGGAGTGACCCGTGCTCCAGATGACGAGGGCGAATCCGGCCAGCCCGGCGGACATCCAGATGCCGAGCCGCACGAGCATCACGATGGGCTCGAAGGTGGCGAGGAGTCGGTCGCGTGCGGCGAACGACTTCATCTGGCCCACGACGATGTGCATGAGGCGGCGAACTTGGCGCGAACCCATCGCCACCGGCCCCGTCGTGTGCGGACGGGGGACCACGAGGGCGCGTACGAGGTCGTAGAGGTCGGCGACGACGAGAGTGGCGCCAGCGATACCGACGATCCCCTTGAGAACGATCACGAGGCTGTTCTCAGTGGAGAGACCGGGGCTCAGTGCAGAGATCGGGCCGGAGCGTTACCNNAGCGACCGGTGGACCATGTCGGCCAGGGTGAACGAGTCGAGGTGTTCGCGCATGTGCTCGCCGACCTCCGACCAGACGGCCAGCAAGATGCACTGACCCTCGTGCTCACAGGCGCCGTTCTCGTGGGGACGACCGAAGTCGCCGGCCACGATGGGACCGTCGACGGCGTTCACGATTTCGCTCAAGGTGATCTCTTCGGGGATGCGGGCGAGGACGTAGCCACCGCCGACACCCCGCTTGGATCGGACGAGGCCGGCCCCTTTCAGAGCCAGGAGGATCTGCTCCAGATACGGCTGGGGCAACCCGGTGCGCTCCGCGATGTCACGCACCGAGGTGGGCCCGAGGGCGTCGCCGTGGAGGGCCAGGGAGAGAAGAGCACGGCTGGCGTAGTCCCCCCGGGTCGAGACTTTCACAGTTGAATGTTACCTGGCCTCCTCCTCCGCCCCGCTGGACCGTGCCCGGACCCGGACCAGACCGTGGGTACAGTGCCACCGTGAGCGCCACGGCCCCAGTGCAGGATGAGCCCGTCCTGCCCGACTACGGGGAGGCCTGCCTGTCGTCGGTCGTCCCCGCCCTCTTCGGCCGGTTCGGCGCTGACGTGCCCTCATGGCTGCCGGCACCGGCACGTGGCGCCCGGCAGGTCGTCCTGCTCGTGCTCGACGGCCTCGGGTGGCGTCAGCTCCAAGCCGACCGGGCTCACGCCCCGACGGTGGCCGCCGGTGTCGGCGGATCCATCACATCGGTGGTCCCCACCACCACGGCCACCGCGCTGACCTCCATCACGACGGGACGGCCGCCGGCCGAGCACGGGATCGTCGGTTACCGGGTGCGGGTCGAAGGCGACGCCGGCGCCGACGAGGTCATGAACGTCTTGCGGTGGCAGACCTGCGCGGGCGACATGCGCCGTCGGCGCCCGGCGGCCGCCTTTCAGCCAACCCCGCCCTTCGGAGGCCTCGCCGTACCGGCCGTCACCCGCACGGAGTTCGCCTCGACGGGGTTCACCGCCGCGCACCTGGCCGGGGCCCGTCTGGTGGGGTGGTCGGTGCCGTCGACACTGGTCGTCGAGGTTCGCCGCCTGCTGGGTCAGGGGGAGCCGTTCGTGTACGCCTACTACGACGGCCTGGACAAGGTGGCGCACGAGCGGGGGCTCGGCGAGTACTACGCCCAGGAGCTGCGCACCGTCGACCGCCTCGTGGGTGATCTGGTCGGCGTGCTCCCGGCCGGGGCCGCCCTCGTGGTCACGTCCGATCACGGGCAGGTGGAGGTGGGGACGTCGGCCCGCCTACCGGGCCCTGAGTTGCTGGCGTCGGTGCAGTTGTTGTCCGGTGAAGGTCGCTTCCGTTGGCTGCATGCGCGGCCGGGGGCGACGGCCGATGTGGTGGCGGCAGCCGAGGCCGCCCATGGCGACGAGGCGTGGATCCGGACGCGCCAGCAGATCATCGACGACGGTTGGTTCGGTGGCCCGCTCACGGCCGAGGTCGCCCACCGGCTGGGCGACGTGGCCCTGGTGGCGCGCGCTCCGGTGGCCTTCCTCGATCCGGCGGACACCGGCGAGACCAGGCTGCTGGCCCGGCACGGGTCGCTCACCGCGGCCGAGATGTACGTCCCCCTGGTGGCGTGGGGCAATGCATGAGGTGGCGGCCCGCCCCCGTACCCTTAGCATCATGACGGTGGACGACAAAAGCGGAGCCAGCGAGAAGGACACCGCCGAGGCGGTGCTGATCGAGCCCGGGGAGCGCCAGAGCCTTTCCGATGGTCTCGCCGAGGACACCTCGGTCGTCGAGTCGGTCGAGCAACCGGCCAAGGTGATGCGGATCGGCTCGATGGTGAAGCAATTGCTGGAGGAAGTCCGCCAGGCGCCGCTCGATGAGGCTGGCCGGGCCCGGTTGCGCGAGATCTACGAGCAGTCCGTCCGCGAGCTCGAGACCGCCCTGTCCGAGGACCTCTCCCAGGAGCTCGATCGCATGGCGATCCCCTTCGGCGAGGGCGTGCCCACCGAGTCCGAGCTCCGAGTCGCCCAAGCCCAGCTCGTGGGCTGGCTCGAGGGGCTGTTCCACGGGATCCAGGCCACCCTGATGGCCCAGCAGATGGCTGCTCGGGCCCAACTCACGGAGATGCGTCAGCCGGGTCTGCCCGCCGGCCGGGGCGTCGGCGAGCCGTTGGAGGCCCGGCCCGGCGCCTACCTCTGACGGCTGCTATGGCGGCTTGATAGGGTCAGTTAAATCCCAACGCTGTAGTTCACCGGTGCTGACCCCGCGGCGCCCGTCATAGGGAGGCGACGGCGCATGGCCGGCGAGAGATCGTTCGCCCATCTGCACACCCACACCGAGTACTCGATGCTCGATGGCGCGGCCCGCATCAGCGACCTGGTCGAGGCGGCGGTGGCCGACGGGCAACCGGCGATCGGCATTACCGATCACGGCAACATGTACGGGGTGCTCGACTTCTACGCCAAGTGCCGGGAGCAGGGCATCACGCCGGTGATCGGCACCGAGGCGTACATGGCGGGCGAATCCCGTCACGAACGGCCGGTGCGACGGGGCAAGGTCGACGACACCGGCGGTGATGTCGAAGGGGGGGACAAGCTCTATTACCACCTGACTCTTCTGGCCGAGACGACCCAGGGCTACGGCAACCTGATGAAGTTGTCGTCGGCCGCCTACCTCGAGGGTTACTACTACAAGCCCCGTGTCGATTGGGAGCTCCTCGAGCAGTACAGCTCCGGTCTCATCGCCACCACCGGATGCCTCGGTGGCGTGGTCCTGCAGGCTCTTCTGGCCGGCGACGACGAGAAGGCCCTCAAGCTCGCCGGCAGGCTTCAGGACATCTTCGGGCGCGACGGCCTGTTCGTGGAGGTCCAGGACCACGGGTTGGCCGCACAGAGTCGCACCAATCCGGGACTCATCCGGATCGCGCGGCAACTGGATGCACCTCTGATCGCCACCAACGACAGTCATTACACGCATCGGGAAGATGCCGTGGCTCACGACGCACTGCTCTGTGTGCAGACCGGGGCTCTCATCGACGACCCGAAGCGGTTCAAATTCGAAGGCGAGGAGCATTACCTCAAGTCCGCGGTCGAGATGCGGAGTCTGTTCTCCGAAGTTCCCGAGGCGTGCGACAACTCGTTGCTCATTGCCGAGCGGTCGAGCGTCGAGATCGAGTTCGGCCTGAACGCGCTCCCGGAGTTCCCGGTTCCTGCTGAATTCAAAGGCTCGCACTACGAGCAACGGGCCGACGCCTACCTGCGCCATCTGGCCCTCGAGGGAGCACACAAGCGTTACGGCAGCCCCTTGGCGCCCGCCGTGGAGGAACGGCTCGACTATGAGCTCGGTGTCATCACCGACATGGGTTTCTCGGCCTACTTCCTCGTCGTGTGGGACCTCATCCGCTTCGCCCGGACGAGTGGCATCCGAGTCGGTCCCGGGCGCGGTTCGGCGGCCGGTTGCTGCGTGGCCTACTGCCTGGAGATCGTCGACCTCGACCCTATTCGCTACGACCTGCTCTTCGAGCGCTTCCTCAATCCGGGTCGCAAGCAGATGCCCGATATCGACATGGACTTCGACGAGCGCTATCGCGGCGAGATGATCAAATACGCGGCCAAGCGCTACGGCGACGACCGGGTGGCGCAGATCGTGACGTTCTCGACCATCAAGGCCCGGGCCGCCGTGCGCGACGCAGCGCGGGTTCTCGGGCTGCCGTACATCGTCGGGGACCGCATCGCCAAGGCGATGCCTCCTCTCATCATGGGCCGCGATACGCCCCTGCGGGCGTGCCTCGACCGGGTCGAGGGACAGGACGACGGCTTCGCCGCCGCCGGGGAGTTGCGCGACATGTACGCGCAAGATCCCGAGGCGCGCCGTGTCATCGACGTGGCCAAGGGACTCGAAGGGCTCCGACGCCAAGACGGCATCCATGCCGCCGCCGTCGTGATCACGAAGGACCCCCTCACCGAGTACCTCCCCGTGCAGCGCAAGCCCGAGAGCGGACAGGCGATCACCGAGGCCCCCGTCGTCACCCAGTACGAGATGCACGGCGTGGAGGAGCTGGGCCTGCTCAAAATGGACTTTCTGGGCCTGCGGAACCTGTCGGTCATCGAGCGGGCCCTCGATCTCGTCGCTCTCACCGAGGGGGCGCGGCCCGACATCGACGGTGTCGCCCTCGACGATGCCGACACCTTCGCCTCCCTGTGCCGGGGAGACTCGATCGGGGTGTTCCAGCTCGAAGGCGGCCCTATGCGGTCGCTGATGCGCTCCCTCGTGCCCAACTCGTTCGACGATGTCGCCGCCCTTGTCGCGCTCTACCGGCCCGGTCCCATGGCGGCCAACATGCACAAGGACTATGCGGACCGTAAGAACGGTCGTAAGCCGGTGACGTACATACACCCCGACCTGGAGCCCATCCTGGCCGATACCTACGGGCTCATGATCTACCAGGAGTCGGTCATGCG
>PKWD01000188.1:0-178 GCA_003131945.1 Acidimicrobiaceae bacterium | reverse complement strand
TTCGCCGACTACGCCTTCAACAAGTCCCACTCCTACGGCTATGGGCTGGTGGCGTACCAGACGGCATGGCTGAAGGCCCACTATCCGGTGGAGTATCTCGCTGCTCTGCTCACGTCGGTCAAGGATGACAAGGACAGGACGGCCGTGTACCTCGGCGAGTGCCGGTCCATCGGCATCG
>PKWD01000438.1 GCA_003131945.1 Acidimicrobiaceae bacterium | reverse complement strand
TGAAGTGGTAGTGCCCTGAGAGGATCACATTGGCCACTTTCTGGGACTACGACATCGTTGCTGGCGATCTGCATCCATCCGGATTCGTTCGTTGTCCTTCTTAGTCCCTCGGCCGAGAAGAAGGCGACGCGGGTGGCGTCGGGGACCCCTGTCCCGGTGACGTCCCACTGGCCCATGAGCAGGGTGGCGCCGATATCGAGATGGGTCACGTTCGGAACGGCAAGGATGAGCGGACAACCACCTGGTTCGGACGCAATCTGGGCTAGCCCCCCCAGAAGGTCTGCACCATTCGAGAGGTGGCTCAGGACGTCGATCATGACGATGGCGGCCAGACCGCGGGAGGCCGATTTCTTCCGTATCGCCGCCAGCGCTTCATCTACATCGAGAAGGTCGACCTGCTCAACCTCGAAACCTCGAGCTTCGAGGTCGGCGAGCCCCGACGTATCGACGCCGAATCCGATGTAGGTGAGACCTTGGTCGCGCACAAGTTCCGCCACCGCTCCGAGACCACATCCGATGTCGATCAGGACCGAGGCGTCACGAACACGACATTGACGGACCAAGGTGACGACCGACTGGCAGACGGTCCTCTCGATAGAGATCACGGTACTATCAGCCCAATGATCAGCGGGCGCGGATTCTGAAGGGCGGAACTCCGTGTCAATTGTTCCACCGCAGTGAGATCGCCGGAGATGCTGACATGATAGGCGCATCGCCACACGTGCCAGACCGATTTCGGGTGCTGTTGTCGACCCACAACGGATCCCGCTTCCTGCGTCAACAAATAGAGAGCGTCCAGATCCAACGTGACGTCCAAGTCGAACTGTGTATCCGCGACGACGGGTCGACGGACGCAACCTTGAGTCTTCTGAGCGACCTCGCGGGCTCCGACAACCGGCTGACCTATGCGGCCGGCGAGCGCCTGGGTCCGGCGCAGAGCTACCTGAAGGTCTTGTCCGAGACCGCCGACGACATCGACTATGTCGCGCTCTGCGATCAGGACGACGTCTGGATCGACGGGAAGTTGGCTCGGGCCGCGTCTTGGCTGTCTGCACTGGACGGTCCCGCCATGTATTGCAGCGCGGTCGAGGTGGTCGACGACGAGCTCCAGGTGATCGGAGTCCACCGCACGTGTCGACGAGGCCCCGCCCTCGAAAACGCTCTGGTGCAGAACATCGCCACGGGCTGCACAATCGTGGTGAATCGAGCCGCCCTGCACCTCTTTCGTAGGATCCNNTAGGATCCCGCGTTGGCCGGTGATGCACGATTGGTGGATCTATGCCGTCATTGCGGCAACGGGCACCGTTCGCTACGACCCTTCGACCTGGGTGCTCTACCGTCAACACGACAGCAATTCTATCGGCCTGGCCGCATCGCTCCCTGAACAGTGGCTGCGACGGCTGCGTCAGGAACTGGCCACGGGCAACGAACGGGTGCGCACGCGTCAGGCTGATGAGCTGCTCGAGATACTCGGCTCGGAGATGACGCCAGAAGCGTTCTCCACTCTCACGCGGTTTGTGAAGGCCCAAGCATCGGTCACGGGCCGCGTCCGCTACGCCCTGACTGGACCGGCGTTCCGCCAAAGGCGGGTTGACGATGTCGCATACCGTGCCCTATGCGCCCTGGGTCGGATCTGAGATCAGTACGACTCGATGCCTTGCCGGGCTGGCCCCGGCCTAGCTCTCCAGAGTCGATTCGAGACCCCTGCGACCCGGCCGGAAGCACTGCCGAGCCAATTCCTCCCCGGCCCGCTGTCGATCGCCTCGAATATGCTGGTCCCGGACAGTCCTGACCTATCGCAAGTATCTTGAGGTGGTGCCTGCCTCGAAGAAGACATCACGTGCGAAGGCCCGCCCTCCGCAACGACGGATCGAGCAGAGGCCGGCTCCCCAGCAGCGGCGAGCGGCGACCTCTCCTCGCCCGGGGATTCCCTCCTTGCCGGCGTGGGTGTGGGTGTGGATCGCAGCCACCGTCATAATCTTTCTGCTGAGAGCCGGAGGGGCTATCCGCTCGGTGCCGCTCTGCTTCTTTCTTTCGGCCGTGGCCGGTGCATTTTGCTTCGGCTTCGATCAGCTCCGAGAGGTGGGACCCGCTCATCCTCTACTCCGCTTTCGTCAAGTCGTTCTCGTGGCGGTGTTGGTGGCCATGCCCTCACTGTTCGATCCGAGCACCGTCGATGTGGACGACCTGCCTCGTCTGGTCTTGCTGGTCGTGGCCGCCGTCCTCATCGTGGGCGTATGGGCGGTCGATGCCACCTGGAATGGATGGCGTCCCCGGCGGCTGGTGAACGGTTTTCAATGGGTCTTTGTCGCCATCGTCGTGTGGTTCGGCGTCACGACATTGACGAGCGTCGAGCCTCGACAGAGCTTTCTCGGTCGCCATGGCTCCTACGAGGGTCTCATTCTCATAGCCGCTCTCGCCGTTCTGGCCTCCGCCCTGGCCGAGTCCTTCAATTCCGATGCGCTTCCGGTGTTGTTCAGGGTGGTCGTGGCGGCGGCGGTGCCGGTCCTTGTGTACGGCGGCATCCAGATCTATGGCTTCGACATAGACAAAGGCTCGAATCCGGACTTCGTCCAGTGGAATGCCACCTTCCACAATGTTTTCGCCAGCTTCGGAAATCCCAATCACTTAGGCGGATTTCTTGTGACCGTCCTACCTCTCGGGGTGGTGACGGCGATCCTGGCCCGGCAGCGATGGCTGCGGGTCCTGTTGTGGGGTTGGGTCGCCGTCCTCCTGGTGCTCGTGTTGCAGACTGCCGCCCGGGGGGCGTGGTTGGGGGGATTGGTAGCAGGAGCGATCCTTGTCGTCGGACTGCTCCCGAGACTCCAGGCGAGGGCGCGGACGACAGGCCTCGTGGCCGGAGGTGGATTGGTCCTCGCCGTTGCCCTCATCGCCGGTGGCAGCCGCTTCCTCGGCGCCAAGGCTTCGGCCTTGTTGAAGTTCGGCTCAGGCAGTTCCGTGTCACAGCGCTACGGCTACTGGTCGGCGGCACTCCATCTCGCTGCTCACCATCCACTCGTGGGAACCGGACCCGACACCTACGCGGTCACGTATGCCCAGTACCAGAGTGCGTCTCTGGCCAAGGTTCTCGGTAGCACCTTCTTCGTCAATAGCGCTCACAACATCTTCCTCTCGTGGCTGGCGAACGAAGGTATTCCCGGCCTTATCCTGATCGTGGCCTTGTTCGTCTTTGGCATCGTGTGGGGGATACGGGCATGGATGTCCTACCGGGCGAGCGCCACAGACTCGGAGACGACCGAGAGTCCCGGACCGACATCGGCCGAGGCCCACCGGTATCTGGTCGCGGGCCTGGTCGCTGCGCTCGTGGCGTACTTCGTGCAGGCGTCCTTCGACGTCGAGCAAGTCGGAACCCTCTTCATGCTCTTCACGGNNCATGTCTGGCCCGCTTCCAGATTGGTTCGTCTTCCCTTTGGGTTCGGGGGCTCATCGCCCGACGCCGAGGAGCCCCCAGCCGAAAAGGACTCCCGGTATCCCGCGTTGGTGGCAACGGTCGGGGCGTATGGGCGCTCGACGGCTCGGGTTCAGAACGACCTGCGCCGCCTGACCGCCACCGCTGTGGCCGGGGCTCTCGGGCTGACCGCCGTGGGATTGACCGTCTGGAGGACCGACGCCCTCTGGAGGGCGGACCACGACGCCCGGGTGGGCACGCAGGCCGCCGTCGTGAAGGCGACTCAGCTGAACCCCTGGGCNNCGAGCTACTTCGAAACCCTCGGGGACGCGGCCGCCGCCGCCTTTCAGCAGAATCCCAAGGCCTCCGACGCACTCCCTCTCATCGAGGCTGCCGTCTCCTACTTACGGCAAGACGTGGCCCTCGACGGCTCCAACTCGTTCGCCCAGGAGGAATACGGTGATGCGCTCGCCTCCGAGGCGAACCTGGTGCATTCAGAGCCTCTCCTCCACGCAGCGCTGAGCGCTCTTCGCCGAGCCCTCCAAGAGGATCCCTTCAACACCCAGCTGCACCGATCCATTCAAGAGGCCGAGAAGCCGCTCGGAAGCTGACGGTTTAGGCGCTGCGGTCCTCGGGAGCGGGATCAGCGCGCGGCGTCATCTCCGGCGCGGAATGCGGGGTCGGGTCCGGCTCGTGCGACTTCACTTCCTGGAGCATGTAGTGACGCCGACGGCTCGTCTCATAGACGGGCACCATGCCGAGCATGACGCCGAGGAACAAGGCGATGGAGCCCACCCAGCCGGCCAACAGAAAGCTTGTNNGATCACACCGAGCCAGCCCGTTGCCATGGTGAAGGCATAGATGAGTGCGACAGCGCCCGGAACCGGGAGCCCGACGAACACCAAACGGTGGCTGGTGTGGTCGCGATCGCCGTGGAACGGGCTGCGATGGTTCAACGCCCTGGCCACGACGACCAGGGAGGTGTCGAAGATGGGCACGGCCAGCACCATCACCGGCACCAGGAAGGTCAGGCGGAGACTTTGGTAGGAACGGAGATGAAGGGCCAGGACCGACAACACGAAGCCGAGGTAGAGGCTGCCGGCATCGCCCATGTAGATGCGGGCCGGAAAGTGATTGTGACGCAGGAACCCGGCCGCACAACCCACCAGGGCCAGGGACAGAACGGCCACGAAGTACTGCCCGTTGACGACGCCCACCACGAACAGCCAGAACGATGCGATGGCGGCCACCCCGGCCGAAAGGCCGTCCATGTTGTCCAGGAGGTTGAAAGCGTTGGTGATGCCCACCACCCAGGCCACTGTGACCACGGCGTCCAACCCGAACCCGGCACCGGCCAGGTGTGCCCGTGTGCCGGTGGCATAGACGACGACGCCGGCACCGACTTCTACGGCGATTCGGAACCAGACGGGCAGGCGCCGCAGGTCGTCCACGAGACCCAACACGGCAAGTCCCACTCCGAGACCCAGTGTCACGATCAGCGCCTTGGTGTTGGCGCCGTTGGGACGAAGCAGTCCCGCCGCCAGGATCACCAGAGAAAAGGCAACCACGATGGCGACACCGCCCAGATACGGAACCGCCTCGGTATGCGACTTTCCCGGCCCCGGCATATCCACCAGGTTGCGACGGCGGGCCAGACGCAGGGCCAGAGGGGTGAGGAAGACGGTGAAGCCGATACAGCAGATCAGGACGCCGGCGTACTCCCAGGCTGACGGGGAATTCATCTGGTCGGCTCCCCTCCTCCACTCGCGCCAGAATCGTCGGCCGGCCTCACATCCATGTTAGGCAAGAGCACGCCCGAAGGTGCCCCGATCATCACTTGAGCAGGGTTTCTCTGAAGCACGGGTTCTGGCGCTCGAGAGTTCCGGCCCTCAGGATCAGACCGCCAACGTCGTCCGTCCCCTGGCCCACGGCGAAACAGATGGTTGCTGACGGGCAGGCGATGCTGGCGACGATCCCAGTCTCAGGGGAGACCGTCTGTTCGCTCCACGTCGCTCCCAGGTCGGTCGTCCTCAGAATGCTGCCCACGTCTCCGCCGATGTTTTCGTCGGCTGGTCCGACGAAGCCGGTGGCAAAACAAGCAGCGGCCGATGGACAGGCAACGCTGATCGGATTGACGTCGGTGGCAACGTGATGACCGATCCACACATTGCCGGAGTCGGTGGTGGAAAGGATGGCGAACTCCTGAGCAGATCCGAGGGACGACTGATCTGACGAGAAGACGCCCGAACGGCGCCGTGGGCGCGTACGCTGGATCCGTGGGCAAGCCATCGACCTGGGTGCCCTGGAGCCTGCTCACAGCCATGATGGTTCTCATCGCTGGGGCCGCTGTCCTCTCAGCCGCCACCACTAGCGCGGTGCCCGGGCCGACAAACGCCGGCACCTCCACCATCCCCATTCCGAGAACACCCTTCACGGGTTTCGGAGGGTACAGCTGGTACGGAACGACCATCTCGATCAGCGCCCAGTGGGTGGTCCCGGCGATCCTGAACAACGAACAGGGTGTGTCGGCATCGACATGGATCGGAGCCCAGAGTTCGTCCAACGATGCCTTCCTGCAGATCGGGATCACCGAGCAGCGGTTCACACCGGGCCCGGCCGCGTACGAAGCCTTCTGGAGCGACACTGCGCTTCGCTTCGAAGCCCAGTCGATCAGGGCGGTGGGGACCAACGACACCATCTCGGCGTCCATGACCCAGACCCCGACGGACTGGATCCTTCGTATCGACGACCTCACCGAGAACTGGTCGCAGACCATCCGGACCCACTTCGCCGAGCACACACACTTTGTCCAGGGTCAATGGCTGCAGGAGGACCCACCCCCATCGCTCAATTCGGCCCAGGACCTGCCCTACCCGGTCACGACCATCGTGCGGTTCTCCGACGTGAAGATCGACAGTCGCATTCCGACGCTGCCCTACGACAACGCTCAGGCCCTGTCCGGATTCGGTGGTGTCTTTCTCGTCCCGACCGTCTTCAGCGACGATGCCTTCGCCCTGCCGTCGGCACAGGGAGCGGCCAAGCAGTACTTGAGCGATGCCGCCCGGTTCGACTCCGATCTCTACCGGATCGACATTGGCCTGGCCGCCTCGCACGAGCCCCTGTCCCTCGGGCAACGGCGTCGAGCGGCCGGTCAGGTCGTCCTCGCCTTCTCCGGTTTCAATGCCGTCATTCTCCGCCAGAGTTGGCCTGCCTCGGGCGAGGCCGATATCCAGCAGCTCGTACGCTCCGATGAACTGGTCGTCGATGACTATCGAGCGGCGGCGAAGGCGTCATTCAAGGACTCGGCCAGCCTGGGTCGCAAAGTCCTGCTCGACTACGAGCGGTTCCACATGAACGTGGACACCACCCGTGCCCAACTCGGGCTGCCGCCCACGTAGCGGGAGAGAGAAGGGGCGCCGGCGCCCTTCCCGCCTCCCGGATCCGGGGTCAGAGCAGCCGTCTACGCCGGGCCGGGGGGGTCGCCATGAGCGATTCGTAGAGGGCCGTGTGCGCCGCTGTCATCCTCTCGATGCTGAAGGCGTCCCCGGCCCGTTGGCGTGCCTCGGCGCCCATCTGGCGGCGCCGGCTGTCGTCGGCCAGAAGTCCCCGCACGGCCTCGGCCAGGGCTGCGACCTCGGGCGCCACCGTCAGCCCCGTGCGGCCGTCGAGGACCACCTCGGCCGTGCTCCCCACAATGGTGGCCACGGCCGGTACTCCGCACAAAGCGGCTTCGATCAGGGTCACCGGCATGCCTTCGTTGTCGCTCGTCAACAGGGTCAGGTCAGCCGCCGAGTAGACGTTCTCGATGTCCGCCCGCCACCCGAGGAAGCGCACGTTGGGCGGCGCCGCTGCTGCGGTCTCGGCTCGCAGGGGCCCGTCACCGGCCACCACGAACGTCACCTCGGGGAGGGCCCGGGCCACCCCGATCATCCGGTCCGGTCGCTTCACCTTCGTCAGTCGGGCGACGTAAGCGACGACGGCACCGTTCGTCGGGAGCCCGAGGGCGGCGCGCGCCCGGTCCCGGTCCGGCGCCGGTGCGGGCAGGGCCACGCCGGGCGGGATGACGACGTACTGGGCGGGCATGCCGATGCGGGCGGCCAGGAGCTCGTCGCGCACGCTCTCCCCCACCGCCACCATCCGGTCGGTGACGGTGGCCAGGGCCCGCTCGGCCACGACGATGCTCCGGGTCACGGCCGGGGTGAAGTAGCCGTGCAGCAGATGGCCATGGAACGTATGGACGCGGGCTTTGACCCCGGTCACCGAGGCCGCCACCCGACCGAGGACCCCGGCCTTGGCCGTGTGCGTATGGACGATGTCCGGGCGCAGCCGTCGCATCTGCCCGATGATCTCGCCCAGCGCCCGCAGGTCGTCGGTGGGCCGTACGGCGGGACCCAGACCGCGCACGCGGATGACGGTGGCCGACGGTGCCCGTAGCAGGAGGTAGTCCGCCTCGCCGGCCCCCACTTCGCCCACGAGGGCATGGACGTCCATGTCGGGGTTGTCCAGGAGTGCAGTCAGGATCGCCGCCGGACCCCCGACGTTCATCCGGCCGATGACGTGGAGGACTCGCACCGACCAGAGCAGATCACAGATTCGATGGAGGACCGGTGGACCCGTTGTGCGCCGGCGATGCCGCCGTCACTGCCGNNGCCGTGGCTGCCGCCGTATCGGCTCGGCGGTCGGCGCGTACGGCCTCGCGTTCCTCGTACTGCATCCAATGGTAGAGCACGATGCCCAGGGCGATGAGCGACGTCAGCTCTCCCACCACCCACAGGATCGATCCCCCCACGTGGGTGTCGCCCAGCGTGTGGAAGTGCGGTGCGATGGAGACCGTGGCTCCCGTGAGTGAGACACCGAGGATGGCGTTGACCGGGATCCCGACAGCCAGGAATCCGAGCTTGGCCGGGTACGACAGGCGCCAGCGCGACGGGTCGCGCCCGACCACGAGCCACCAGAACAGAGAGCCCGAGACGAGGAAGTGGAGATGCGTCAGGTCGTGCACCAGCGGATGCTCGAGCGAGAAGTTGTAGAAGGGACTCAGGAAATACACGAGCATGGTGCCGTAGGCCATGATCACCACGACGAACGGATTGGTGAGGGCCTCGACCACGGGGTGATGGAGGATCCCCAGCAGGACGCGTTGCGTCAACCGGTTCGACGCCTGCAAGGCGAGCGTCACCGGGGCGCTCAGGGCCAGGAGGATGGGGGCGAAGTTCATCAGCAGCAGGTGCTGAATGACGTGGACCCAGAACACCTGGTCGTCGTAGGAGGCCAGACCCGACTGCACGGCGATGATCACCAGGGCGATGCCCGACAAGAACGACGCCGTGCGCCAGCGCGACCATGCCCGGCCCCGCTTGGCCAGGCGTCGCACCGCCGTCACGTACCAAATCGCCAGCCCGAGCTCGATGGCCAGTGTGACCAGGCTGAGTCCGTCCGTCNNAGCGCGACCAGCTCCGGCCCCGGGCCGCCAGCCGGCGGACCGACACCACGTACCAGGCGCCCAGAGCCAGCTCGATGGCCAGGGACACGAGGCTCAGGGTGTCTGTCTGCCACGCCGTGAGCAGGGCATGCAACTCGACGGGTGGAGAGATGACGTCGGCCGGGAGCACGGTGATTACATCAGTTCACGGAGGCAATGGTGCGCCCGGCCACCCAGCCGATGGCCTCGAGTCCCTCGGGGATCGTCCACGCGTCGCCCGCCGGATGATCGAGGTTCTTCAATCCCTGGGCGTCGAGCATGTCCTGGAGGCTCCCCTGCAGCGTGTGGCGTCCGAGGTTCGGGGCGGCGCCGGTGACGAAGCGCTCGTGCATCGTCTGGTCGAACACGATGAAGCCGTCGGAATGGTTCACGTCATAGGTGTAGGGCCGGTCGGTCTGCCAGTCGATGCCGGGCGGGCTGCCCTCTTTCACCTTCTGGTAGTAGATGCCGAAGTAGTGCCACAGGGCGGCCAGGTTCGTCGGTGTCCCCGTGAGCAACGGCCAGTTGGCCCCGGTGACATGGGCATAGGCGGCCAGGCGCTCAGGGACGTCACGCCCGGGATCGACGCTGGCCTCGATGAACACGACCTTCCCGGCCATGCCGGCCGCCACCAGGTCCCGCTGCATGTCGAGGAAGGCCCCGGTGGTGAGCGGGCAGGTCTCCTGGCACGAGGTGAGAAAAGAGGTGAGCACCACGATCTTGCCCCGGAAGGCGTCGAGCGTCGTCGTCTGCCCGTGCTCGTTCACCAGCGGGATACCGAGCACCGACGGCGGCACGGCGCGGTTCTCGGTGATGCCCAGGCGGCTCGACGGCGGTCCCGGAGCGGTCGTGCGTGTGACCGACCACACCCCCACGACCGCCACCACGATCACCAGGACCGCCCCCACCACGATGATGGTGCGGCGGCGCTGCGTTCGGTGCTCGGGAGGTCGCCCGACGACAGGCGACGGCGAGGTGACGACAGTGGCCATCGGTGGCGACGGTACCCCGGTGGGCCCGGCACCGCACATCGCCCCCCCGCTCAACCCCGCAGCTGCGCCCCGTGTGAACTCTCGACGGCCTCGATGCAGCGCTGACGCAACTCCTGCACCTCTTGGTCGGTGAGCGTGTGGTCGAGGGCGCAGAAACGCAGCCGGTAGGCGAGGCTGCGCGCACCGGCAGACACACCGGGTCCCCGGTAGACATCGAAGAGCTCCAGTGACTCGAGCAACTCGCCGCCGGCGCGGCGCAGCGACTTGGCCACCTCGGTCGCAGGGACGGTGTCGTCGACCACGAAGGCGAGGTCCACGTCGCTCGAGGGAAAACGGCTGATCGGTGCTACCACCGGGCGACGACGCGCCCCGTGCAGCAGTCGATCCAGATCGACCTCCATCCAACCGACCCGCTGCCGCTCGGAGTCGAGCCCGAAAGCGGCCACCACCGCCGGGTCCACTTCGCCCACAGCGCCGATCACGCCGCCGTCGTCGGCGTCGACGAGCCGCCCGGCGCGCGAGGGGTGCAGACCGTCGCCGTGGCCCGATCCGCCCGGGTCCACAGACGACTGGACGAGATCGACCCGCTCCACGCCGAGGGCGTCGGCCAGGGCCAGCCATGCCCCTACGGCGGTGCGGGCGTCATCATCGGTGCCGGCGAAGGCCACGGCCACCATCTCGCGCTCGTCGATGACGGTGTCGCCGGTCCGGGCGAAAGCCCGCTGCACACGCGCCGCGTCGGGCGGGGGGAATACGTGGCCGATTTCGAACAGACGCACGTCGTTGTGACGTCGGTCGGCGTTGAAGGCCAGCGCTTTCAACAGGCCCGGCAGCAGGCTGCGCCGGAGCACCGTCTCGTCGGGCGTCAGAGGGTTGGCCACCTCGACACCGCCGTCGCCCAGACCGGCCCGGCCGTGGTCCCCCGGTGCCAAGAGCGACGGTGTCCACGCCTCGTGGGCCCCGAAGCCGGCCACCACGATCCGCGCCTGGCGCCGCCGTGCCTGGTATTCGGTGAGACGCCCGACCTGCGGGGCGGCGGGCCGGCGGCGGGGCAAGGTGCTGTATCCGAGGTGGCGGGCCACCTCCTCGATGACGTCGATCTCCCGGGTGGTGTCGGGACGGAAGGTGGGCACGGTGACGTCGAGCTCACCCGGACCACGACGTCCGCACCCGAAACCGATGGGCTCGAGGTAACCCGCCACGGCGTCGTCGTCCAGGGCGCTCCCGAGGATGTCGTTGACCCGGGCCGTGCGCACCGGGATCTGGCTCGGTACCGGTACCGGGCCTCTCACGTCGATGACGTCGGGGCTCACCCCGAACTGCGGTCCGGCCGTGGCCCCGAGGACCTCGCACAGACGCAGAGCGGCGCGGTCGATGCCCTCGGGATCGCAGCCGCGCTCGAAGCGGGCCGACGCCTCGCTGCGGATCCCCAGGCGCTTGGTGGTGCGGGCGATGGCCATGGGCGTGAAGTAGGCGGCCTCGAGAAGCACCCGGGAGGTGGTGACCGAGATCTCGGTGCTCCCGCCCCCCATGATGCCGCCGATACCGATGGGAACGTCGGTGGCGTCACAGATGACGCAGTCCCGGCGATCGTCGGAAGGGACGATGGCCCTGTCTCCGAGTGTCCGCTCCACACCGTCGAGCGTGGTCACCTTCTCCCCCTGTTGCGCGGCGCGCACGCGCAGCCCGTGGCCCGCCACCTGGTCGAGGTCGTAGGGATGGGTGGGCTGCCCGAGCTCGAGCATCACGTAGTTCGACGCGTCGACGACGTTGTTGATGGGTCGCATCCCGGCCAGGGTGAGCCGGCGCGCCACCCAGTCGGGCGAGGGCCGTACCTCGACGCCGGTGAGGACCCGGGCCGTGAAGCGCGGACAGAGATCGTCGTCGACCACCACGATCGTGATCGGGGATCCGGCCGCCGGTGCCCCTGGGGGCGGGAACGGCGCCTCGGGCATGGTGAAAGGAAGCCGCAACCGGGCGGCCAGATCGCGGGCCACCCCGGCCATGCACCAGGCGTCGGGGCGGTTGGCCTCGACGGCGATGTCGAAGACGACGTCGGAGACGATGCCGAGGGCGTCGACGAAGCGCTCACCGGGCGCCGGTACGCGGTACCCACCGGCAGTGGGCTTCGCCGTCCCGTCCGGCTCGTTCGGGCCGATGACGAGGATGCCGTCGTGGTCCTCGGTCAGCTCCAGCTCGGCCGCCGAGCAGAGCATCCCGTTCGACACGACCCCTTTCATCTTGCGCTTGGCGATGGCGAAGTCCCCGGGGAGCACGGCCCCGACGGGAGCCAGGGGGACGAGGTCGCCGACGGCGAAATTCCAGGCCCCGCAGACGACCGAGAGCGGTTCACCGTCGCCGGCGTCCACCATCACCTGACGGATCTTGTCGGCACCGGGGATGGCGGCGATCTCGAGAACCCGCGCCACCACGACGTCTTCCAGGCCCTTGCCCACATGCCTCACTCCCTCGACGACGAGGCCGAGATCGTCGAGGGTGGCAGCCAGGGACGTGGGATCGCCCTCGAAAGGGGCGAAGTCACGCAACCATGACAAGGGGACGAGCACCGGTCCTCAGATCTGCCGCAGCAGGCGGACATCGTTCTCGAGCA
>PKWD01000378.1 GCA_003131945.1 Acidimicrobiaceae bacterium | reverse complement strand
GCCACGTACTGCAGGGGCTCATCGAGTGTGAGCTCGACTCCGGTGCCGGCCATGGCCGTCGTCAGCTGTGTCGTACCACCCGGCAGTGGCACACCGCTCGGAGACTGCTCGATCTTTTCCGTACCGTTCTCGCCGCCGAGGACGTTGTTGTACTGGTACTCGAGTCCCGACAGCCCGGTGTTCTCCGCCCCCACCTCGCCCAGCACCGGCGATGCCAGTTGACCGGCCGGATCGACGCGCTGGCTGTCGGGGAGGAGGTTGATACCGACGAGGTTGAGCTTCGTGACCGCGTTGGCCTCGCCGTTACCGACCTTGTGGGCCAGGTAGACGAAGCCCGAGTGCTCCGACATCTCGTTGCGTAGCGTCTTCTGGGGCACATCGAGCACGGGGGCGAGGGCGGCGGCCTCGACGTCGGGATGGTGGATGAGGAAGGGGTCGGCCACGATCGTCGTCCGGGGGACCGACGTGGCCAGGACGGCCCCGTTGCGGTCGAAGATCCCTCCTCTGACCGCAGGCACCTGCACCGTGCTCGTCACCTCGGCCACGCCGATGGAGGAGTAACGCGCCCCTGAGAGGCCCTGGACGATGACGAGGCGCCCGGCGATGACCACGAAGATCAGAACCAGCATGAGCCGGATGACGCCCAGTCGTCGGCGCGCCACGGCTCCGGTGACAGCCCGGCTCGCCGGTGCCGACGCCGACNNTTGCCCGGCTTCAGCTTGCCCGCCCGCGGCTGGCGGCGCTTCGGCGTGAGCCCCTTGGGCGTTCCCGACCTGAGAAGGCGCGAGCGGCCGGCTGATCGGCGAGCGGCGACGGACTTGCGGGTGGTGGCCGATCGGCGAGGAACGGTGCGACCAGGGGTGCCGGCCCGGACGACCGGGCGGGGGGCGAACCGCTCCGACCGGATGGCGCGGCGGCGACCGCGTCGCCGACTACGACGCGTCCCCCGGCGCATGGCGCGGTGCGTGTCGAGCGACGGATGGCGGCCCTGACGAACGCTCACTTGCCCCCTGCTCCGGACGCGCCGGCACGGGTGGCGTGGCGCGCCGGGTGTGGCGAGGCCGCCGGGGGCACCGTCACCCCCGGGATATCGGTGACCGTGCGCGGGACCGTCAGACCCTGTCTCTGAGCCGCACCGACGACGTGGGAGGGATTGGAGAGCTGGGCCACGCGCAGTTCGTAGTCACGGTGCTCCCCCACCTGGACCGACAACTGGGCCTGGACCTGAGCCAGCCGTACGGACTGCTGGGTCAGATACGCCTGGGCCCCGGCCACGAACAGAAGGCTGCCGAGAACCAGGGCCACGGCGATGACCAGGGAGGGCCGCAAAGACCACGATGACCGGCGACGACTGGGCGGCCCGACGACCCTGAGGGGCGGGCGCTCGCTTGTGGGGAACCGGTTCGGCGCCGGGGCGCGGCGGATGGCGGGGGCGGTGGCCATCAGGGTCGGTCCGAACTGGGTCCGACGCGTTCCAGGGCGCGTAGGCGTGCGCTTTCGGCGCGGCGGTTCCTCGATCGCTCTTCCGGTGTGGGCCGGTGGGCGCCGCGGAACACCAGGCGGCCGATGGGCACGGCGCCGCAGGCACAGGGCAGTCCCGGCGGGCAGACGCATCCGCCGGTGTCGGCCTGGGCGAAGGCGGCCTTCACGATCCGGTCTTCACCGGAGTGGTAGGCGATGGCCACGCATCGGCCCCGCGGCGCCAGGATCTCGATGGCGGTGGGGACGGCTTCGGCCAGGAGGTCGAGCTCGTCGTTGACGGCGATGCGCACGGCCTGGAACACCCGCTTGGCCGGGTGACCACCGTGGCGACGGGTGGCGGCGGGGATGGCGGCCCGCACGGTGTCGGCGAACTGTCCGGTGGTGGTGAACGGGCGTCCGGCCACGATGGCGCGGGCTATCCGCATACCGAAGCGACCCTCGCCGTTGGCGGCGAACAGCCGGCTCAGGTCATTGACGGACCACGTATTCACGATGTCGGCGGCCAACGGACCCGAGGTGGGGTCCATGCGCATGTCGAGCGGTCCGTCCTGGCGATACGAGAAGCCGCGCTCGGCCGTGTCGAGTTGAGGTGAGCTCACACCCAGGTCGAACAGGACCCCCGTGACCCGGTCCTCCGACGAGGTGGCGCTCTGCTCCATCTCCTCAGCCAGATGATGGAAAGGCGCGTGGCGCACCTTGGCGCGTGGGCCGAACTTCGACAACCTCTCGGAGGCGGCCGTGACGGCATCGGGATCGCGGTCGAGCCCCAGCACGCTCAAGTGGGAATGCGCCTCGAGGATGGCGCTGGCGTGACCGCCACCGCCGACCGTGGCGTCGATGACGACACCCGGAGGCACCGGCGCGAACAACGCCACCACCTCCGCTTCCATGACCGGCTCGTGATCGAACACCTGGCGCATCCGCAGCCCCTCGACTGGCGGAGTGCCGTCGGGAGGGTTGCTCCTGCGACTCGGTTGGAAGCGGGCGGAGGAGGAGTCTTCCACCGAACCAGCCGAGGGGCTGCGCATGGGCCTGGTGTCGCTGTGCCGTCTAAGTGTGCGTCCTATGCCTTGCTGCTGTGCGTCGTCCTGTCGGTCGCCCCTTTCCTCCAACGATGTCTCGCTCCAGAGTTCGATGACGGTTCCGGAGGACGCGGTCGTACCTGCGCGCCGACCGGCGACGGCCATCAGTCGTCCATGCCCTCGCTGAGCCTCTGCTCCTCCGGTCCCACGATCTGCTCCCATCGGGCCGGGGCCCACAGCTCCACCCGGTCGTTCGCTCCCAGCACGAGGACGTCGCCCTGAAGCTCCGCGTACTGCCGCAGGTGCGCCGGTATCGCCATCCGGCCCTGCCGATCGATATCCACTTCCTGTGAGGCCGACGCCCACATCCGCGCCAGGTTTCGGTCCCGACGGCTCTGGGTGGCCCGTTGCTGCATCTGCTCGCCCTGGATCTCGAACTCCGTCGGTGTCCACAACGCCAAACAGCCGTCGAGGTGCTCCGTCAGATACCCACCCACCGCAAACGGGGCGCGGAACTTGGCCGGCAGGATCACTCGACCCTTGCCGTCGAGCGTGTGCTCGTACCTGCCGAAGAACCGATCCATTCCTAAGGACTCCCACGACGCTCCCCCGTCCTCCGGCGGGCACCATCCATGCCACCAACCACTCCCCTATGAACCACTTCGCGCCACCCTACGCCACCCACCCCCACCAGTCAACAACGGGGCTCCCCACCGTGGCCCCCTGCCACCCCTGCCGTTCCCGACGGGCGCGGCCGTCTTGACGAGGTGTCGGCGAGGGTGCCGTCGCCACCGTGCCGGCGCGAGGAAACAGGGGGCCGGTGACGGCGGCGGTCAAAACCTGTTGCGGGCCGGGTGGCCCGGGGCTCAGGGCAGAGCGGCGATGACGGCGTCCTCGACCGTCGTCAAGACATCGACGCCGCCGACCTCGAAACGCCATGGCGCCAGGGCGCGCAGGCCGACGGCGGCGTGCTCGAGCGACAACGATTCAGCTCCATCGGCCAGGGCGATGCCGGCGGCGGCCAGGGCGTCGAGGTCGAACAGGGCCAGCAACGGACCCGGATCCCACGACAGGGGCGCGCTGGTGTGAAAGCGGGCACCGGTGCGCGTCCGGCGCTGGGCCAGTCCCATCACCTTGGCCCCGGTTTCCCCGGCGGCGACATGAACCTCACCGGGACCGAGACCGGCGAAGCAGACCAGATCGGACCAGACGCCGCGCGTCGCCGCGCCCCTATGGACGTCGAGCGGACCGGCGCCCAGTCCCTCGAGCGCCAGCATCCAAGCCTCCCCCAGCCAGGCGGCGGCGCTGATGATGTCGTCGTCCCACAGGCGGTGACCCCGTGGCACCCAGAGATCGAGCCAGACCTGAGCATCGGGAGCGACCAGCACGGCGCCCCCGCCGGTCGACCGCCGGACGATGCCGATTCCCGCCTCGGCGGCGTGCCCGGCATCGATGAGAGCCCGGTCCTGGGTACTGCCGAGCACCAGGGCGCCGCCCTCGTTCACGCGGCCGGCGCGCACGACGGGGGCGGCCTGGCTGTCGGGAGGCGGCCACGGTTCGAGGAGCTCGGCGGCCGATCCCGTGCGCCGCTCCACCCGCCAGCCCGCTGACGGGCGGACGGTCAAGCGGTGAGGGACTCCTCGCCCAGATAGGGAGCCCACTCGTCACGGGCTCCGCCGGACATGGCCAGCAGCCATACACGCTGGCGTGGCGCCGCCNNGGGGCAGGCGGTCCTCCTTGCGGGTGTTGCACCGCCGACAGGCGGCGACGACGTTGTCCCACGCGTGCGGCCCGCCGCGACTGCGCGGCATGACGTGATCGATGCTCTCAGCGGCGAGGCCGCAGTACTGGCAGCGGTGACCGTCGCGGGCGAAGACCGTCCGCCGGTTGACGGCCACCGTGCGGTCGTGGGGCACGCGGACATACCGCGCCAGTCGCACCACGGAAGGTTCGGGAAAAGCCGCCCGCTCGGAACGAAACGTCCTCTGGGTGGCGTGGACGAGCTCGGCCTTGGTCCCGAGGACGAGGAGGAGCGCCCGACGGGTCGACACGACCCCGAGAGGTTCGAAGGTGGCGTTCAGCACCAGCGCCCGACTCGTTCCCGCGGCACCAGGCTCCCTCGCCCCCATCTGCCAAGGCTACTCCCCCGCCTCGGCCTTCCCCTCTCGCAGCCCCGGAGGCGGGACGCCGTCACCCGAGGGATCAGAAACGACGCCAGTGCCGCATGTCGCGGCTCCACCGCAGAAAGGTCCGCACGTCGCTGCGGTCGGGCTCGGCGTCGCCGGCTCCGCCGTAGGCCGTCTCCATGCGGAAGCGCCACAAGGTCCCGTCGGGCAGCGGCAGCGGGGGCCATCGGAGCCACCAGCGAGGCGGCGCCAGGCGCAGGACCTGCGCCACGGCCACCGGCCACAGCCACGGACGCAGAGCCACGGCGGCCACGACAGCGCCCACGGGGACGGCCACCGGGGCGGCCGGCACCCGCCTCACCGGGCCTCGACGAGAACATCGGACCCGCGACCGGCGAAGCCGACGGCGCCGGCTCCGATGAGCGGACCCCGGTCGGCCAGGCCGGCGGAAACGATGGTGGCCGATCGCGTGAACGACATNNTGACCGCAGCTCCTCGTTGGCGGCGCTGAAGAAGGGGGCGCCGTACCCGAGGGCCACCGATCCGGCCACCACGATCAGCTCGATGTCGAGCGCGCTCACGAGGGAGGCGACGGCCCGGCCGACCATCTGTCCGCACCGGGTCACGACCTCCGGGGATGCCTCGACCGGCGGCCGGCCNNCGTACCCGACGCTTCGGCCTCGAGACATCCCCGCGCCCCGCACGCGCACTGACGACCGTCGGGCTCGACGATGACGTGACCGATATGACCGGCGTTGCCCGACGATCCGTTGACCAGGCGTCCGTCGAGGACGATGCCCCCACCGATGCCCGTCGAGACCACCATGGCGAGGAAATTCCGACATCCCTGGGCCGCCCCCACCCATCCCTCGGCCAGGGCCAGCGCCTTGGCATCGTTGTCGATCACCGTCGGCAGGCCCGTGAGCTTCGAGACGCGGTCACGCAGGGGGAATTCCCGCCATCCGTGGATGTTGAGCGGCGACACCGTTCCGGTGGCGAGGTCCATCGGCCCTCCGCATCCGATCCCGCAGGCGACCACCTGGTGAGCGGGTGCGGCCGGCGGCGGGTTCCCGGTCCCGCGCTCAGGGTCGAAGATGCCGCCGACCACGGTCCGCAGCGCGGCGAAGAGTTCTTCGGCGTCGTCAGACCGTGGTGTAGGGATGTGGTCGTGGTGGAGAAGATCGCCTTCACGGGTGACGAGCCCGGCGGCGATCTTGCTCCCGCCGACGTCGACAGCCAGGCAGATCTCCACGGTCCGGCACCATACTGCCGGGCCACCCGGCGCCCACCGGACCACCCGACGACTTATGGGTTCCGGCGGAACCTCTCGCGCATCTTGGTGCGTGCGTCGTTGATGGCGTTGCCGATGCCGTCGGATCGCAGCGACCGCCCGATGTCCTCGAGCCCGGCCTTACCCATCCGGCGCAGATTGGTCCAGAAGCTGACCAACGAGGCGAACATGATGAGGACGCCCAGGAAGCCGATGAACACCGACGAGGTGAAGAAGGCCACCATGACGGCCAGGCCGACGACGAAGCCGAGGATGGACCACTTGAGGTAGCGGCCGGCGTACCGGTAGACGTTCTCCTGGCGGACCCGGTTGGCGAACGCAGGGTCGTCGTGGTACAAGGCCTGCTCCAACTCCTGTAGCACCCGTTGCTCGTGCTCAGAGAGCGGCACTCCAACCCCTTCCCACCGCGTCGACTTACTTGCAGAATACGGCTCGATCAATCTTCGCGCAGTCACCACACACTGACAACGCAGCCCCCTCGTCGATCTCGAATTCCCTCGGACCTGTTCTGGTGGCAAAGGGCCAGGTCAGCACCCGATTCGAGTCGACGTCCCCATTTATGTTTCTTTCCGATGACGCGCCGCTTCCTCGGAGCCGTCCGACGGCGGGCCCGAAGACGAGTGGGAAGAGGGGTCCAACGACGCGTCGGTCGGGGCGCTCGGGCCCCATTGCATGTCGCCCCGGCGTTTCACACCGGGACCCGAGCCTCCGATCAAGGTGGCCGGTCCCACCGAGGCATGGCCGTACCGGGTGCGGATGGCCGTCACGGCCGCCTCCACCTCTTCCCAGCCCTGCCCCTGCCCGTCGCCCGGTGGGGGGATGTCGGCCAGGCCGAGATCCTCGGGGTCGGCGAACGACAGCTGCTGGGCCTCGGTGCCGGCGTGGACGAGACCGGACATGGACACGCCGAGGAGCCGGATCCCGGGCGAGAGGTCGACCCCGTCGAGCAGCGCCGCGGCCACCGCCCCGATCGCCCTGGGTGAGTCGACGGCGCTGGCCACGGTGTGGGACCGGGTGATGGTGGAGTGATCGCCGAAACGGACCTTGATCGTGACCGTCCGCCCCCGCAGGTCCGCCTCCCGTAGACGGGTCCCGACGGCATCGGACATCCGGACCACGTGACGGTGGGACGCCTCGTGGTCGTGCAGATCGACGGCGAAGGTCTCCTCGTGGCCGACCGACTTCACCTCCTGGGCGGCCACGACGGGCCGGGCGTCGTCTCCGCGCGCCAGGGCGGCCAGGTGCCGGCCGTGGGCGGCGCCCACCACCCGGCACAGGGTGTCCACGGGAATGCCGGCCAGATCCCCCACCGTCACCACGCCGAGATCGGTCAGCCGCTTCCCGGTGGCGGGGCCCACCCCCCACAGGGCCCGCACCGGCAGTGGGTGCAGAAAGGCCAACTCGGTCCCGGGGGGCACGACGACGACCCCGGGTCCCGGCCGCGTGCCCGACAGGGCGGCGGTCGGTTTGGCGGCCCGGGAGGCGAGCTTGGCCAGAAGTTTCGTCCGGGCCACCCCCACGGCGCAGTTGAGGCTCAGCCGGTCGCGGACCGCAGCACGGATGGCCCGGGCGATGGTCGGGGGCGGGCCCAGGATCCGACGGGCACCGGCGATGTCGAGGAAGGCCTCGTCGAGGGCGATGCCTTCGACGAGCGGGGTGAAGTCGTGGAGGACCTCGTGGAACCGCACGCTTATCTCCGCATATCGCGAGAAGCGACCGGGAAGGAAGATGGCGTGAGGACATCGGCGGCGGGCCTCCACCGACGACATGGCTGAGTGGATCCCGTAGGCGCGCGCCTCGTACGTACAGGCGGCGACCACGCCACGGTTGCCCGAGCCCCCCACGATGAGGGGTTTCCCGGCCAGGGTGGGGTCGTCGAGGACCTCGACGGCGGCGAAGAAGGCATCGAGGTCGACGTGCATGACGGTGCAGGCGTCGACACCGCCGACGGACTCGTCCGGCACGCCCGATCCGGTCACGGCGTCAGACGCTGAGTCGCAGCCGCCGGAAGCCCTCGGCGAACGCCACACCGGCCCGACGCCCGTCCTCGGCGGCACGGGTACGCACGGCGTTGGCCGCCCACTCGCCGTCTCCGGCGAATTGGCTCCGGTGGCACGACACGGCCGCTGCCTTGTCCTCGATGGTGGCCGAGACGTCCACCCACACCGTCGGCTCGAGCGTTCCCGAGAGCAGAGCCGTCTCCACCTGATGCACCGGACCGGCGTCGGGGAAGTACAGCGGCAGGGCGGCGGCGGGTGACAGGGCGTCGAGCACGGCGAAACCGACGATCCGGTGATCACGATGATTGAAGTAGTCCTCGCCGAAGAAGACGGCCGTCGGATCGGGGCACAGAACCATGCTCGGGCGCAGCCGCCGGACCCACCCGACGAGCTCTCCCCGGAAGGCCTCGTCGTCGGTGAGCTCCCCGTCGCGGTATCCGAGAACGTGCTGCCCGGTCAGACCGAGGACCTTGGCCGCCTCGTCACATTCGGCCGCCCGCCGGATCGCCAATTGGGCCGGGTCGACGGCCGGATCGGTGGTGCCCTTGTCCCCGTTGGTGCACAGCACGACGTGCACCTCGGAGCCCTGTTGGGCGAAGCGGGCCAGAGTCCCACCACACGACACGTCAGGGTCGTCGGGATGAGCGTAGATGGCCAGAACCTTCTCGGGGACGGTGTCGAGCAGCTGGGCCACCGCCGCTCAGCTCTTTCGTTTCGGCTCAGTCGTCTTCGTGAGGAGACCCACTTCGCGCTGGAAGTCACCGATGTCGGCGAACCCCTTGTACACCGACGCGAATCGCAGGTACGCCACATCGTCGAGGGCCCGCAGCCGCTCGAGGACCGCCACCCCGATCTGTTGGCTCGTCACCTCGGCCCCCTCGCCCCGGAGCGCTTCTTCGACCTGCTGGGCCAGGTCCTCGAGCTGCTCCTCGGTGACCGGTCGGTTCTTGGTGGCGGCACGCACACCGGAGACCACCTTGACCCGGTCGAACGGCTCCCTCTGGCCGGCGCGCTTGGCCACCCACAAGGGCGCCTCTTCCAGGCGCTCGTACGTGGTGAACCGGCGTCCGCACGACAGGCACTCTCGACGCCGGCGGATGACGACGCCTTCCTCGGCCAGACGCGAGTCGACGACCTTGTCATCGAGACTCTGGCACCACGGACACCGCACACGGTCAACCTAGTTCCGCCCGACTCAGATCAGGGCAGGATCAGGCGCTCCCCCGGCCTCACCGTGTCACCACCGGCCTGCACGCCGAGCGCCGTCATTGTCGGGCGGGGATCACCCTGGGGATCGAGCCTCCGGGCAATCGACCACAGCGTGTCCCCGGGCTGGACGATGTAGACGGAGTGGGCCGAAAGGGTCGCCTGGGCCGGGCCGGGGGTGGCGAGACCGTTGACTGTTTTTCCGCTCCACGGAGCGGCGAGGGCCACGAGCAATGCGACGGCCACGACGGCCAGCAGGATGTGGCGGCGGCGTACGGCGGCGGCCCGGGCCGACGCTCTGGGGTCGTCGCAGCGGACACGGATCGGACGCGTCCGGTGGGATCCGGAACCCGGCAGGCGCCGCTCGACGGGACCACCGGGCCGGAAAGACCTGGGTTCGGGACGCCGGTCGGTCGGATGAGGCCTTCTGTGGCGTACCGGTGAACCCCCGGTCGGCGCCATGACGGTGGTCATTTCCCCACCTCCGACTGTCCCGACCCCGAACGTGTGTTCGTCATGTGCGCCATATGACCACGAACACCTGTTCGTGTCAATAGGTACCGGTCCCGATGCACGGTCCGATCGATCTCTCTCATGCCGGGAAGGATGACAGGAGGGTGTAATGGTCGGATCGGGGCCTGGCCGGGCCTGGACCTCCGGGGACCGGGGACGGCGCAGACGAACAGGTGTTTGCCTTGGCCGCCCGGCGCGACTACCGTGAACCCGAACTGGTGTTCGTCCTTGTCACGTCGGCGGGCACCCCGGGCACGGAGGCACGGCGCCATGGCGGAGGCATTGACCGGCAAAAGGCAGCAGATCCTCGAGTTCATCGGTGACCGGGTGAGGGAGCAGGGATATCCACCGTCGGTCCGTGAGATCGGCCAGGCAGTCGGACTGACGTCCTCTTCGACGGTGCACGCCCACCTGGCCGTCCTCCAGCGCGAGGGCTATCTACGACGCGATCCCACCAAGCCGAGGGCCATCGAGGTCCGGTACGACCCGTCCTCCAAGGCGCAGATGGCGGCCCGCCCTGTTCGCAACATCCCCCTGATCGGCGACGTGGCCGCCGGTACCGGCGTCCTGGCCCACGAGAACGTGGAGGAGCTGCTCCCGCTGCCCGAGGACTTCACGGGCACGGGCTCGCTGTTCATGTTGCGGGTGCGGGGGGAGTCGATGATCGAGGCCGGGATCCTCGACGGGGACTACGTGGTCGTACGCCAGCAGCCCGAGGCCGACAACGGTGACATCGTCGTGGCCGGGATACCCGACGACGAGGCAACCGTGAAGACCTTCAGCCGTCGCAGCGGCAAGATCGTCCTCACCCCGGCCAACCCGGTGTTCTCGCCCATGGAGTTCGACGCTGAGGCAGTGACGATCTACGGGAAGGTGGTCACCGTTCTCCGCCGGCTCTGAGGCTCCCCCACCAAGGACGCGCACATCCTGTCGAGTGCGGCGCCGCCCTAGGGCGCTGACGTCAGGACCGAAGACAAGGCGTCACGGACTCCGGTGAGCTCGGCGCGCGAGACGTTCTCGTCGGGGGTGTGGGCCAGGAGGGGATCCCCGGGTCCGAAATTGGCCGCCGGCACGCCGGCGGCCGACAAGGTGGCGACATCGGTCCATCCCAGCTTGGCCCGCGGCGATTGTCCGGTGGCGCTCACCAGTCCGGACAGCAACGGATGGTCGAGGCCCGGCACGGCGCCGGCCACGGCGTCGACCACCTCTATCCGGTCGCCGACATGAGGGTCGAGGGCGCCGTCGAGCAGACGGTGGACCTCCGCCTCGGCGCCGGCGAGGTCGCGGTCGGGGGCGAAGCGGAGGTTGATGAGGATCACGGCTTCATCAGGAACCACGTTCCCGGCCACGCCGCCGCTGACGCCGACGGCCTGGAGCTGCTCCATGTACTCGCAGCCGTCGAGGATGACGCGGCGTGGGACATAGGCCTCCAGGGCGCCCAGCACCGGAGCCAAGCGGTGGACGGCGTTCACCCCGGCCCACGGTCGCGCCGTGTGGGCCCGGCGGCCGGTCAGGGTCACCTCCACCCGCATCGTTCCCTGGCACCCGGCCTCCACCAGGCCTCCGGTGGGTTCGGCCAGAACGGCGGCGTCGGCTGTGATGATCTCGGGGTTCTCGATGACGAGAGCGTTGAGCCCGTTGTAGCGACGCTCGACCTCTTCGCAGGTATAGAAGAGGAAGGTAGCGTCGACAGCCGGCTCGGTGACGGTCCGGGCCAGGTCGAGCAAGACGGCCAGTCCACCTTTCATATCGACGGCGCCGAGCCCGCACAGGGAGTCGCCGTCCAAACGGTGTCCACCCTGGCCGAAGGGCGGAACGGTGTCGAGGTGACCGGCGAGCAGCAGACGGCGGGACCGGCCGAGGGTGGTGCGGGCCACCAGGGTGTCGCCGAACCGGTCGACGGTGAGATGACGGGCCCGGCGCAGTGCGCTCTCCATGTGGTCGGCCAGAGCAGTTTCCTCATGGCTCACCGACGGGATGTCCACCAGCTCCGCCGTGAGGGCCAGAAGATCGGTCACCAGGCGCCGGCGTTCGTCACGTGGAGATCTGGTGCTCGCGCAGCACGGCCTCGAGTTGCGCTTTGTCATGGCGCTGTCCGGGATCGAGGCGCTTGATCACGAGGACGCAGGGAAGAAAGAACTCGCCACCGGGATAATCACGACGACGGGCGGCGCCCATGGCCACACTCCACGGCGGTACCACTCCCCGACCGATCTCCTCACCGGTCTGGGCGTCGACGACGGGAATGGAGGGGTTCAGGATCGTCCCTTCGCCGAGGACGGCGCCTTCGCCCACGCGCGCACCCTGGGTCACCATGCAACGACTGCCGATCATGGCATCGTCGCCCACCATGACAGGCGCCGCGTTCGGGGGCTCGAGAACGCCACCGATGCCGACGCCGCCCGAGAGATGCACCCGGGCTCCGATCTGAGCGCAGGATCCCACGGTGGCCCAGGTGTCGACCATGGTGTCGGCCCCGACGCGGGCACCGATGTTCACGTAGCTCGGCATCAGGATGACACCGCGGTCGAGAAACGAGCCCCACCTCGCCGAGGCCCCGGGCACCACCCTCACGCCGGCCGCTTCGTAACCGGCCTTGAGCGGCAGCTTGTCGGCGAACTCGAAAGGGCCCAACTCGATGCTGGCCATGGTGCGCAGACGGAAGAGAAGGAGGATGGCCGTCTTCAACCAGCGGTGGACCACCACCTCACCGCTGGCATCGATCTCGGCCACGCGCGCCTGGCCGGAATCGAGAAGGTCGATGGCCTGGGTGACGACCTCCAGCGCGTCGACGTCGGACGGACCGAGTTCGCCGGCGCGGGCCCACAACTCCTCGATCTGGGATTGGAGGTCGGCCACCGCGCGAGGCTACCGGCCGGCGAAACGGACATCGGTCGAATCGGCCAGACGGCGGGCCACCAGATCGATGCGGTCGTCGGGTTGGACGACGGCGATGCGGATATGACCGGCGCCCGCCTCCCCGTAGAACTCGCCGGGGCTGACGAGCATCCCGGCCGCCTCGGCCAGCGCCTCGGCCAGGACCCAGGCCCCGTCGCGGCCCTCAGTCTCCCCCTGGGCCATGGCCCAGGGGNNGCACCCACAGATAGAAGGTGCCGGCCGGGACGGCGGCGTCGAGTCCGCGGGCCCGCAGAACCCCGGCTAACCGGTCGAGACGCCGGCGGTAGCGGTGGCGCTGGGCCTCGACGTGGGCGTCGTCGTCGAGAGCCACGGTGGCGGCGGCCTGCACGGGGCCGGGCACCATCAGACCGGCGTGCTGGCGGACCTCGGACAGGAAGGTCACGATGTCGGCGTCGCCGGTATAGAAGCCCACGCGGACGCCGGCCAGGTTGGATCTCTTCGACAAGGAGTGGACGGCGACGACGCCGCCGGTTCCGTGATGCAGGATCGTCGGTGGTGGCCACGTCGCCCAGGTGAACTCGGCGTAGCA
>PKWD01000336.1 GCA_003131945.1 Acidimicrobiaceae bacterium | reverse complement strand
AGCCGCCACGGGACAAATGGAGCACCATCGGGTTGCCCCCCTGGAGCTCCGACAGAGACCGCCGCCGGCCGGATTGATCGGCGAGCTCGTAGTCGGGAAACGTCTCGCCTTCACGGATGTCGCTGCGCATGTGGCCTCCAATCTCGCAAGGGTCTGGTCCAAAGATCCCACGAGAGTCCACCAGATGTCCAAGTCGGGTGCGCCTTTCGCTCGCTCTCAGAAATTGCCCAGGCCGCGTTGACGAGCCCGATAAGCCTGAACGCCTGCGGGAAATTGCCAAAAAGCTCCCCGCTGACTGGATCGACTTCCTCGGCCTGCAGGCCGACCTCATCGACGAAGGCGGTGGCACGTTCGAAAACGGCCCGTGATTCCAAAGACGCCTACCGCGTGTTCTACGTCGCGATCGTCGCCGACACCGTGTATGTCCTTCGCTGATTCCAGAAGAAGACGCAACGGACTCCCCAGGCCGATATCGACCTTGGCAAGTAACGCTACAAGCAGACGAAGGAAATAATCCGAGCCAAGGAGAAAATCATGACTGCCAAGCGATACGACAGCGTGCCAAGCCTTGACGCCGACGAAGCGCGTTGGCGCATGCTGGTGTGGGCCGAGGGGCCGGATCAGAGTTGTGTCGTGAGGGTCACGTCCTGTTCGAGGATCGGGACACGAGGTGTTCGTCTCCAGGTCCGAAGCGTGCTTCGGGAGGGNNAAGGTGAGGGTCGCGGGTTCGACTCCAGTCGTCCGCACCGTCGTCCGCTCCGTCGTCCGCTCCAAAGAAAGGCCAGGTAGCTCGGGTGCGAGGCGTCGAATGTCGGCTCCCCGTCCAAGAGAGCGCGTCAGTCCTGGATTTCTACCTTTCCTGCTGCCTCTTGAGCAGCTCGCGAAGAATCGGCACAGCGATTTGGTCCTTCGGACGCCCGGCAGCTTCTTTGGATCGAATGACATCGGCGAGAGAGGCCAATCGGAAGTGCACCCCGAGCGCCTCGGTATCCCCCGCGTGATCATCCCACTCCGAGAAGGAGGAGACTCCGCTCGGGTGGAATGTGACGTCAAAGTCGCCGTGGTTGGTCACGAGGTTGATCACCTCCATGGGCCCCAGAGAGCGCGCGTCGTGGTCAAAGGGAAGTCCACCTTCGATCCCGTCCACACGAATCCGCGCCTCGAGTTCGTCGAGCGCTGATGAGAGACGTGTCAAGTTGTCCGGTGCGGAGTCGGGCACGATGTCGACATCGAATGTAACCGTGCCGGAGCCATACAGTGCAGCGGCGAGACCGCCGATGACGACGTAACGCACCCGGTGATGTTCGAGGACCTTAAGAATCTCATCGGGTCGGAACGCCACGGCGGCCCTTCCGTCCACTTTCGATGAACGCAACCGTGTCGATAAGTCGCTGAAGGCGTTCGGATGGGGACTGCCTGCCCGCGGTCTCGAGCAGGCTCAAGTCATGGGGATCAGGTTCCTGCTCGGACAGAAGCATGCCAACGCTCGACGAGCAGGCCTGGGCCGCTCGGACAACGGCGCCGAACGACGGATCGACCTGGCCGTTTTCCCACCGAGATATGGCCGACTTGGTCGTCCCAAGCCGACCTGCCAACGTGGCCTGACTGATACCGGCCCGCCGGCGCGCTCTGCGGATTACGGCTCCTCCATGCATTGAGATAAGGTTAGCATATCTGCTAACCTAGCAGGCTCGGAATCTTGTTAGTAGACCGCTCTAACAGGGCGGATCTCAAGGCACGGATCTCAAGCGGACTCAATGGAAACTGGGTAGGCAGGAACGCAGCCCAGGACGCTCGCCGGACGCCATGGACGAAGACGATCACCTTGCCAAGGTGAGGGTCGCGGGTTCGAATCCCGTCGTCCTCTCCACGAGAAGGTCCAGTTCAGATGGCAAAATTGGTGTCCTCGTAAGCCGTAGCGCTGGCCCATCAGTGCTCGCGATTTGCCATCGCACGTACTCAAGGTGGAGTTGGAGCATTCGATGTGCGGTCCCGGCAGTCCACTTCGGCTCCGGGAGGCGTGGTCCACTTTCGGTCCCGGTTCCGGTACCGGGGGGACAGGGGCTCAGGTACCTGTGCGACCCGACCCGGCTGACGGGCGTGCTTTCGGTTCGACATGGTCGGACCGGGAGGATCGTCGGATTGGTCAAGCTGGGCTGGTGGAACCGCGCTTCATAGCGTGTGCGTGGCTCGACGTCACCAGGTCGTGAGCGGAGGATCAGCCTGCCATCACGTCATGCGAACGGCGAAAGAGAACTGCCGACCACCCATGTGCTGAAGTACTGGTTGTTGGCACCGTAGGCCATGCCCACGGCGACGTTCGCACCTTCTACCTGGTGCTCGCCAGCGGCGCCCCGCACCTGGTCCGCAGCTTCGGCGAAGCGCAGTAATCCGGAGGCCCCGATGGGGTTGCTCGAAAGCACGCCGCCTGAGGCGTTGATGGGCAGGGATCCGCCGAGTTCGGTGGTGCCGTCATCGACCAGTCTCCAGCCCTCTCGCTCTTCTGCGAAGCCAAAGGCTTCTAGCCAGATGGGCTCGTACCAGGAAAAAGGTACATACAGCTCGGCCATGTCAACCTGGCGGCGTGGATCCGTGATTCCGGCCTGTGCGTAGACATCCGCCGCACATTGGACAGCGGCGGCGGGGCGCACTGGGTCGCGGCCGGGGAAGCTGGATGGTTCGGAGCGAGACGAAGCTCCGAGGATCCACGCCGGAGGACGCCCGTCGGCCGCAGCGGCCTTGCCCCCGGCCTCATCGGTGAGGACCACTGCACAAGCGCCGTCTGAGGAGGGGCACGACTCGAGGAACCGAATCGGGTCCCACATCATCGGCGAGGATTTGACCTTCTCGATGGAGATGTCCTCAATCCTGAGGTGCGCGTAGGGGTTCTTCAGTGCGTTCAGACGATCCTTCACTGCGACCTTCCATCCGATGTGCTCGGGTGCGCCGCTGCGTCGAATGTAGGCTCGGATGAAGGGGGCAAAGGCTCCGCCCGCGCCGAGTGACGCACCTCGCCCACTCCCGAGGGCGAACTGGGCGTTGCCTTCCGACTGCTTCTCGAAGGCAACCGCGAGAACGGTACGGTGCTTGCCGGCGTGGACATGCGATGCCGCGACGATGGCGGTTGTACCACCCACAGAACCGGCGGTGTGCACCCTGAACATGGGCTTGCCCACAGCGCCAAGGGCATCGGAGAGGTAGAGCTCGGGTTTCATCACCCCCTCGAAGAGGTCGGGGGCCTTGCCCAGGATCACAGCTTCGATATCCGCGAGAGTCATATGCGCATCTGCAAGTGCTCGGAAAACAGCTTCACGCACGAGGCCACCAAAAGATACGTCGAGGCGTCGGGACTTGTGGTGGGTTTGTCCCACGCCGACGACGGCGCACGGAGTAGCGCTCATTACCGGCCCTCCAGTATGCAGATCAGGTTCTGTTGCAGGCACGGTCCCGATGTCGCGTGAGCGAGGGCTCGGTTGCCGCCCCCGAAGATGTGGTTGGCGGCATAGCCGATTCGGCATAGGCCCGTGGCCATGATCGGGTTGGTGCGCAGGGCGCCGCCCGAAGGATTCACTAACACACCGTCATCTAACTCTAGGACCCTTCGCAGAAGCAGCTCCTCGTGGCTAAACGCCGCTTGCAACTCGGCGACCTCAATCGGGGCATCGCCGAGTCCAGCGGCCTCTGCTGCGATACGGGTGGACGGAGAGTCGTCGAGAACCCGAAATGAGGGATTGTGGCACTCGGTGCGGTGGTCCAAGCCGGCAATGTAGGCCGGCCGCTCAACCAGTTGACGAGCGCGCTGCCCGGTAGCAAGCACGACAGCCGCGGCACCGTCGGTGATCGGTGGTACGTCATGGCGGCGCAGCGGCTCCCGAAGATACTCCGTGGCAAGCAGCTCATCGACGTCGCCCTTGCCTCGAGAACGCATGGCTACCTCGGCCATCGATCGCTCGTTTGCAATACCCGCTGCAATCACGGCTCGGGCTTGAAGAGCGGCGAACGTGAGAGGATCGGCGCCTAGGGGTGCGAGAAAGTATGGGTCCATCTCCATCGGATAGATCAGCGTGGGGTCTCCCGTTGACGAACGACCGGAACCGGTGACCACGGCGATCTCGATGTCGCCCTCCTGAAGACGAAGCCATGCCTCGTACAGAGCCCAGGCACCGTCCATTTCCACGTGGGAGTCTCGCTTTGGGGGCCAGGCCCCGATGGCATCGAGGTTGGAGACGAAGGAGAAGGCTTGGCCTGTGATGTAGTCGCAGCTGCCGAGACACGTGAAGTCAATATCGGATCGGGTCAGATCGAGCTGTGTGAGGGCGTCGGTAATGACTTCCATCAGCAGCTGCGTTTCGGACTTGTCCGTATGCCGGACCATGTCCGTCTGGGCCCAACCCACGACGGCGATGTCCCGGGAGATTGCGTTTCCCGCCTCACGAGTTCCCATCAGAAGATCCGGTTTACGAGGTCGGGATCGTCGACATCGGGTTCGCCGTTGGGCATCCAGCCCAAGAGGGAGCCCCATGCCCCTCCCATGCCACCCTCTTGATCAAGTTCCTCAGCCGGCGACGCCCACACAGCGGCAACGCGTTGACCGACTCGCACCTCTTCGGCCGGCAACTCGATCACCGGTGAGTAGCCGATGACGACGTCGGTGCCATCGAGGAGGACGAAGGCTCGGACGAAAGGCTCCGTTTCTGTCTGGCCCGGGTACGACACAGGCGTGACGATGGCGAAATTAGTGATGGTACCGACGTTCGGAAGGTCGACTTCGCACTCGGGACCGAGTTCGACGGCGTCGATAGGGCAGTAGCCTCTGCCACCGGCGTACACTCGCTCACACCTGGGGCAGCGCAGGCCGAGTAACCGGTGATTCCGGGAGGCGACGACTGCTCGATCAGTCGCGGCAGGGACCGGGTTCCGGTATGTGATCGATGCGTTGTAATCCATGCGTTGAACCGGCTCTTGGGCGGCGCCAGTGTCATTCGCTTCGGTCTCCGGGACCTCGCCAATGACGAAGCAGCCGATGTCATCAATGCGGCCGACTCGGGTGCCCTTCCAACGGGGCGCCACCCGTAATCCGTCGACCATCCGCTCCGACGTTCCAGCATCGACGGCGTGCAACAGGGCTGTCGTGGCCCCGTCTAAGCGAATGAGCGCGAATGCGAATGGGTGTCGCAGTGGATGTTGCTCGGACGGAGTTGGTACCCAGGTCCATGACTCGACAGTGCCGACCGGGCCGACTTCGATAAAATCCGGCGCTAGCTCGGCGCCGGTCGTCGGATCCCATTCCATCGGTGGCACCAGGATCTGGTTGCCGTTACGGATCCCTAGGATCCGTTTCTCGGTCAATGCTGTCATGAAGGCTCCGACTACCGGCCCCAGCGACCGTTTGTAGGGGAACGTGATCGTGCTTTCGACGAAACGAGTCATGGACTCTCCAAACCCGGACTTGAACTATCGAGACCGCCCGGATGGTAGCCCTGACGAGATATTGACGGCCACACAGATCGCGTTCCGCCCAAGGCGTGGGTCCTCAGGGGATATGGGACCCGAAGGGACTGATCGATCGTCGGCATGGAACGCCCATGCAATATTGGAAAGGGGACGCGTCTTGGTGATACGTCTAGTGGAGGATGGCCGAGATGGTTTCCACGGTCGCTCCTGGTCGTGAGGTCGACGAGGCGCTCGCCATCATCACTGCAGCTGCAGAAGAAGCGGGACAGCCAGGAGCGCTCGGGATCGGGGCTCTCGTCGACTCGGCGCCTACTCCGGCTCCGCCAGCTGGGTCTCACCGTTCGGCCCGGCTCCAATACCTGGGTGACACTGGCTCCGGTACCTGTGTCCCACTCGCTCCATTGCCTCACCGACCTGAGGGGTCCCCGTTGAATGCCCTGGTCAGCTGGACCACTATCGGGGCATCACCTCATTCCCACAAGGCCAGTCCAACATCAGGGGGAAGCTCACCCGATGTGGACAATCGTCCAGAGGAACATTTGGACAAGTGTCCACATCTGACGTACCCTGTCGTGGGCAGCGGACCGAGGGTGAGCCCGCGTACTGGAAGGAGTCGGCTTGTCGAAGCAAACTCTCCGAGTTGCCCAGTTCGCCACCGGTAACGTCGGTTCGGAGATGGTGAAACGCATTGTCGAGCACCCCGACCTCGAACTGGTCGGGCTCTACTGCTACTCGCCCGAGAAGATCGGCTGCGACGCCGGCGAGATCGTCGGAATTGGGCCGCTGGCGGTAACGGCCACCAACGACGTCGCCGACGTTCTTNNCTTCTTGGGGCGAGACCGGACATCGCGAACTTCAACGGCGTATGGCCGGACGTCGACATGTTCTGCACATTGCTCGAAAACGGCATCAACGTCGTAACCACGTCCGACTGGATCACCGGGTACCATCGCGATCGGAATCACCCGCACCCGTCCGGATCCAAGCCCACCGAGCTCATCGAAGCCGCCTGTCAGCGCGGGGGCTCGACATTCTACGGAACTGGGATGAACCCCGGCCTCGCGCAGATACTGAGCGTGGTTGCGACTGCGGGGATGGGACGCGTCGAACACCTGACTGTTCTCGAGACGGTCGACGTATCATGCCACCATTCGGTCGACACCTGGAAGAACGTCGGTTACGGGCGGCCCGTAGACGATCCCGAAGTACCCGGCTTGCTCGAGACTGGCTGCACCGTATTCGCCGACTCGATCTACATGATGGCGGACTGCCTCGACATCGAGCTCGAAGACGTCGCCTTCGAGTGTGAGCTCGGCGCGTGCACCGAGGACGTCGACCTCGGGTGGTGGAGCCTCCCGAAGGGATCTGTCGGCGCCAGCCTCGCCAAGTTCATAGGGATCTCGAATGGCGAGCCGAAGATCGAGGTGCACCTGGAGTGGCAGATGACAGCGAAGACGGAACCGCGTTGGAAGGTGCAGGGCTGCTATATCACCACCATCGAGGGCGACCCTATGATCATCAATCGTCACATGATTCTCCCCGCAACAGGCAAACCGCACGGCCTGATGAACGCCGAGTACTTCGCCTCGCTGGGGATGACGATCACCGGGATGCCAGCCCTGAACGCGATGAGGGCCGTGTGCGAAGCCAAGCCGGGTCTCATCACGAGTTCAGATCTCCCCTTGCGGGCGTTCGCCAGTCGATTTCACGGCACAGCGCTGGCGAACGACCAACCCGTCATTTCGGTCGGTTCGGATCC
>PKWD01000352.1 GCA_003131945.1 Acidimicrobiaceae bacterium | reverse complement strand
TACCAGGCCGGCACCCTCTCGGGGAACCCACTGGCCACGGCGGCCGGACTGGCCGTCCTCGAGGCCGTCGGCGAGGCCGACTACAAGACCCTCGGCAGCCGGGCCACCCGCTTCGCCGCCGGCCTGGCCGAGGCCGTGGCTTCGGCCGGCCTGCCCGTGCAGGTACCGGTGGTCGGGCCCCTCGTCGGGCTCTTTTTCAGCGACCGGCCCGTGACCGACTATGTGATGGCCAAGGAGTCGGCGGCCGGCGGTCTCTATGCCCGCTTCTTCGGCGCCATGCTCGCACGCGGGGTGGCCCTCGCCCCCGGTCCCTACGAAGCGATGTTCCCCGGCCTCGCCCACACCGACGAGATCCTCGACACCGTCGTGGCCGCCGCCGGCGACGCCGCCCGGGCCATCGCTCCCGGCTGACCGGTAACCGTTGACCGGCACCCGCTGACCGGCACCCGCTGACCGGCACCCGTTGAGCGGCACCGGTTGACCGGGCCGGGACGGCTGATGGCGTCGGGCCGGGACGCCGACATCTTCGCCTACGGCGACGCCGGCCTGCTGGTTCTGCGCCGGTCCCGTGACGGCCGCTCGATGGTGACCGAGGCCAAGGTCATGGAGTACGCCGCCGGTCACGGCTACCCGGTCCCGGCCGTCGACCATCTGAACGACGACGGGACCGATCTGGTCATGGAACGGGTCGACGGTCCGTCGATGGCCCAGTTCCTCGGGCGCCGGCCCTGGACCCTCGGGGCCACCGGGGCGCTGCTCGGCGACCTCCACCGGCGGCTCCACGAGATCCCGCCCCCCGACTGGCTGACGCCGGGCCCCGGTCCCGAGGGTGGCAGTTTCCTGCACCTGGATCTGCACCCGCTCAACGTCATCATGGGGGCGTCGGGTCCGGTGGTCATCGACTGGACCAACGCCCGGCGGGGCCGGGCCGCCTTCGATGTGGCGCNNTGATGACGGCGGGGCAGATCCCGGGGAACCGGCTCAAGGCGGCCCTCATGGGGCGGGCCCGGGGCCTGCTCGTCGACGGCTTCCTGGGCGGCTTCGACCTGACCGAGGTGTCGGCCACGATGCGGGCCGTGGTCGAGTGGAAGGTCACCGATCCGCACATGTCGGAGGCCGAGCAACGCCGCATGTGGGCCGTCGTGTCGAAGGTCGAAGCCCCCGGAGCCGCCTGACCCGGCCCCGATGGGGCGACAGGTGGCCGTCGGGCAGCCGTCGGGTGGCCGGAGACCACCTCGACCCTTCGTTACCATGCGCCCATGGACGCAGCCGAAGCCCTGGCGGTCGACGTGGGGGCGGCGCCGGGCGGCGCCCCAGTGGTGAGTGACCCGGTGGTGAGTGAACCCATCTCCCCCGTCGAGCCGAGCGTGCCGGCCGGCACCCTGCCCCGGGATCCGGAGACGCCCTGGGTGGCCCCGTCCTGGTTCGTCGGGCTGCTCATCATCGGGGCGGTGGTCACGGTCTGTGCCGGGATCGTCCTGCGCTTCTGGACGCGCTCGGATATGTGGCTCGACGAGGCCCTGACCTTCGACATCGCCCGACTACCTCTGAGCCACCTCCAGGGAGCTCTCAAGCGCGACGGCGCGCCGCCTCTCTACTACGTGCTCCTGCATTTCTGGATCAGGGTGTTCGGCCCCTCCAACCTGGAGGTCCGATCGCTGTCGGGGGTGCTCAGTTGCGCCACCCTGCCCTTCGTCTGGATCGCCGGCCGCCGCATCGGCGGTCGGACCGTGGCCGCCGGAGCCGTCGTCCTCGTGGCCTCTTCTCCCTTCGCCGTCCGTTACGCCACCGAGAACCGGATGTACGCGTTGGTCGCCTTCCTGACGGCGGCCGGCCTGGTTGCCATGCAGCGCGCCCTCGAGAAACCGACAGTCGGCAACCTCGTCGGGGTGGGCCTGGCGGCGTCGCTTCTGCTCTACAGCCAGTACTGGGCTCTCTATCTGGTCGGGGTGACCGGGTTGTGGTTGGCCTGGCAGTGGTGGCGCGGCGACGGGTCACGCCGGCGCAACGCCCGGGCCACCCTCGGTGCCGTGATCGTGGGTTGTGCCACCTTCATCCCCTGGGTGCCGACGTTTCTCTATCAGTCGAAGCACACGGGGACGCCCTGGGCCGTCCCGGCCGACTTCGCCGCCCTCGTGAACGCCGTGACCTCCTTCGCCGGCGGTGCCACCAACCAGGGTCGGGCCCTGGCCCTTCTCTACTTCGCCTTGGCCGGACTGGGTCTGTTCGGCATCGCCGGCGGGATCCGCCACATCGTGCTCGACCTGCGCACCCGGCCCGAAGGTCGGGGCCTGGCCATCGTCACGGTGGGGACCCTGGCCGTGGCCGTCGTGGGCGGCTACGCCAGCCGCAGCGCCTTCCAGGCGCGCTACGCGTCGGTGATCTTCGTGCTCCTGGCCCTGCTGGTGGCCATGGGGTTCGCCACCTTCACCGACCAACGCATCCGGGCCGGGGTCATGGCCGCCACTGTCGTCTTCGGGATCGCCGGGAGCGTGCCCAACATCTGGACGAGCCGGACCCAGGCCGGCCAGGTGGCGACGGCCCTGGCCAAGCTCGGTCGACCCGGGGACGTCGTCGCCTTCTGCCCCGACCAGCTGGGCCCGTCGGTGTACCACGTGCTGCCCCCGAGCCGGTATTCGGAGATCACCTTCCCCCGGGAGACCGGGCCCCAGTTCGTGAACTGGGTCGACTACGCCGACGCCACCGCCGCCGGCAACCCGGTCCAGTTCGCCAGCCGCCTGGAGAGCATGGCGACCTCGGCCCACAGCATCTGGTACGTCTGGGCGCCGGGCTACGAGACGTACCACACCAAGTGCGAAGATATCGAGAACGACCTGCTCGCCGACCACACCCTCGTGGGTCGCACGATCTTCCCGTTCACCCAGGTCATGAACTCGTCGACCCTTTACGAGGACATGGAGCTGGTCCAGTTCACCCACGTGCCTGCGGCGGGGNNGGTAGTTGCCATGGACAATGACTGTGCCGGGCTCAGGTCGGGGCCCGGGAGTGCCGAAGGTCATCACGACACCATCGTGTGACGCGCGCCTCCCAGGGTCGGTGGGACCCGCATAGGAACGGAGATGTGAGAATGACGCCAGTGACCGACGCCGAAGACCTCCGCCTTGATGGTGTCGTCGTGGCCGGCACCACCCCGGACGGGCCCGCCGCGGTGACCGGCCTGTCCCTCGTCTTGGACGCCCGGGGGATGACCGTCATCGTCCCCGGAGGCGGCCAACCCCGCACGGCCCCCTGGACGAGCGTCTCGGTGCCCCGGTTCCGCTCCTCGGCCACCCTGCCCGACGGCACTCCGGCCACCGCCCTGGCCGTCGACGCCGGTGGTCGTCCCCTCGAGTTCCTCGTCCCCACCCACGCACTGCCCACCGACCTGGCTCCCACCCTCGAGGCCAAGGTCACCGCCCTGGCCACCCGGTACGGGGCGACTCCCGCCGCGCCCGTGGCACAGACCGCGGCGCCGGCGGCGGCACCACCGACTGCCG
>PKWD01000248.1:3465-3637 GCA_003131945.1 Acidimicrobiaceae bacterium | reverse complement strand
GTCGACGTGTCGACGGGGGTGGAGTCGGCGCCCGGACGCAAGGACCCGGTCAAGCTGCGGGCCTTCGTGGCCGCGGCTCGGGCGGCCGCCGGCGATGAGGTGTCCGGTGAGGGGGCCGAGACCGACGACGAGCAGGGGGTCAGTGGTACCGACCGGCCCTTCGACTGGCGGG
>PKWD01000248.1:0-3442 GCA_003131945.1 Acidimicrobiaceae bacterium | reverse complement strand
ACGGTTCGTCCCGGAGTCGCTCGTGCCGGCCTGCGAGGAGCTGGAGGAGGCGTTCCGCTCGGCCTGGGCCGATCGGGGCTTCCATGAGGAGCTCGACGACATCTTGGAGAACTACGCCGGACGACCGACGCCGGTGACGGAATGCCGGCGGTTGTCGGAGAGGCTCGGGGTCCGGTTGCTTCTGAAGCGGGAGGACCTCACCCACACGGGGTCGCACAAGATCAACAACGTGATGGGCCAGGCGCTGCTGGCCCGGCNNTGGAGTGCGTGGTCTACATGGGGGCGATCGACACCGAGCGCCAAGCCCTGAACGTCTTCCGGATGGAGCTGCTCGGGGCGAAGGTGATCCCGGTCCACTCGGGCAGCCGGACCCTGAAGGACGCCGTCAACGAGGCCATGCGGGCCTGGGTGGCCCGGGTGGATGACACCCACTACTGCCTGGGGTCGGTCATGGGCCCGCACCCCTATCCGTGGATGGTGCGGGAGCTGCAGCGGGTGGTGGGGACCGAGGCCCGGGGCCAGTGCCGGGAGATCCTCGGGGGGGCCGACCCGGACTGGGTGGTGGCCTGTGTGGGCGGGGGCTCGAACGCGGCGGGGACCTTCGCCGGTTTCGTCGACACGGAGGCCATCCTCGTCGGAGTGGAGGCGGCCGGGGGCGCCGCGGTGACCCACGGGGTCCCGGGGGTGGTGCACGGGATGATGTCGTATCTGCTCCAGGACGAGGTCGGGCAGATCAACGAGGCGCACTCGATCTCGGCCGGGCTCGACTACCCGGGCCTCGGGCCGGAGCACGCCCATCTGGCCGCCACGGGGCGGGCCCGGTATGCCACGGCGGCCGACGAGGAGGTCCTGGCCGCCTTCAAGCTGCTGTCGGAGACCGAAGGGATCATCCCGGCCCTGGAGCCGGCCCACGCTCTGGCCTGGGTGGCCCGGGAGGCGGGGAAAGGCATCCCGAGAGGAGCGACGGTTCTCATGACGCTGTCGGGGCGCGGCGACAAGGACGTGGCCCAGGTGAGCGAGCTCCTGTCGTGAGCGAGGCCCAGGTCCCGGGGGCGCTCGAGAAGCGGCTGCGGTCCCAACGCGACGCCGGCCGGAAGCTGCTGGTGCCCTATATCACAGGTGGTATGGGCGAGGACTGGCTCGATGCGGTCCACGCCGTGGCCGACGCCGGGGCCGACGCCATCGAGATCGGGATCCCGTTCTCGGACCCGATGATCGACGGGCCGACCATCCAGGAGGCGTCGGTGCGGGCACTGGCCCGGGGGACGAGCCCGGTCTCCATCTTGGGAGCCCTGGCCCGGACCGAGATCGGGGTCCCGCTGGCGGTGATGACGTATTACAACCTGGTCTTCCGGGCCGGGCACCGGCGTTTCGCCGATTCCCTGGTGGGCGCCGGTGTGGTGGGGGCCATCGTGCCCGATCTGCCCCTCGAGGAAGCCGGGCCGTGGATCGAGGAAGCGGACAGCGCCGGGGTGGAGACGGTGCTGCTGGTGGCGCCGTCAACCCCCGACGAGCGGGCCGAGCGGATCTGTGCGAGGTCGCGGGGCTTCGTCTACGGGGTGGGGCTCATGGGGGTGACCGGCGAGCGGGCCGAGCTGGCGTCGACGGCCCGGGAGGTGGCCGGGCGGCTCCGGCCGATGACCGACACGCCGGTGTGCATCGGGATCGGGGTGTCGACCCCGGAGCAGGCGGCCGACGTCTGTGGAGAGGCCGACGGGGTGGTGGTCGGGTCGGCCCTCGTGCGACGGCTGCTCGACGGTGAAGGCCCGAAAGGCGCCGCCGCCTTCGTGGGCGCGCTACGGGCCGGCATCGACGCCGGTCACTAGGAGTCGTGTCCATCGGCGACACTCTGGACCAAGAGCGCCGGGACACCCTCGCCCGCATCGACGCCCTGACCACTGACTTCGACGCCATCGTGGCCGGCTCGGCCGAGACGACGGGCGACGATGAGCACGACCCGGAGGGTTCCACCATCGCCTACGAACGGGCCCAGATCGCTGCTCTGCTGGGGGCCGCCCGGGCCTACCTGGACGATCTCGACCAGGCCGTGGCCAGGTTGGCTGACGGCAGGTACTCGGTCTGCGAGGAATGCGGCGGTCCGATCGCGGCGCAACGGCTGGCGGCGCGTCCCGCCGCGCGGACCTGCANNCCCGACACAGGTTGCGCACAGGTCGCCGGCTTACCGTGCAGTGGACCCGCTTCGGTGGCAAGAGGGGTAGCAGGGGAGGAATCGGACATGGTGAACACGGACGGCACGAGTGAGGGCGCGCCGCAGAGTGCCGACGCGGGTGTCCGACCGGGACGACTCCGTCGTCGGGTGGTCACAGTGGCGATAGGTGTGGGAGTGGCGGCCGGTGCGGCCGTGGGGGCCACGGCCCTGGCGGCGGCGGCCACGTCGCCGTCGACGACCCAGCCGGGGAGCACGACGTCGACCACGGTGCCGGGCCGACACAACGGCGCCGGCGTTCACTTCGGCGGCCGTTTCGGCGGTCCGGGGGGATTCGGTGGTGGCTTCGGCGCCGGCGTGGGCGGACCGGTGGTCCACGGGCAATACACGGTGAAGGGCCCGAACGGTTACGAGACGATCGACGAGCGGACGGGGACGGTGTCCGATGTCACGAACACGTCGGGGAGCACCTGGTCGCTCAAAGTGAAGAGCGCCGACGGGACGTCGGGGACGTTCACGGTGAACTCGTCGACGAGTGTCAACGGCGGGGAGTCGGGGATCGCCAGCGTGAAGACGGATGACACGGTGAGCGTCACGGCCACGGTGTCGGGCGGCACATCGACGGCCACGCAGATCACCGACCAGACGACACTGCAGGCCAACGGGAAGTCGTGGTTGCCGGCACATCCGCAGCCGCCGTCGGTCGCACCGGGTGGACCCACGGCGCCGAGCCCCGAAAGCAGCGCCACCAGCACGACGTAGCCCTATAGCAATTTTCGGGTTTTCTACGCGAACTTCTAGAGTTCCTCCCAGGCACGGTTCGAGTCCCTGTTCAGAGGGACTGATACACCCTCATGGCAATCTGTGACATGAGGTTGGACGTCTTCGAGCGGGGATTGGGGCAGTTCCAGGGAGAGCTCTCGGACTTCGAGCCCGCCCTGATCTCGACGGCCGACGCGGCCAGGGCCTTCGATGTCTTCGACGCCATCGAGCGGACGGTCATGGCGGCCAAGACCCTGGTGGCAGCCGGGCCGCCGAGGCCGGTGAGTCGCGGAAAGAGGGATACCGAAGCGCCGCCTCCTGGATGGCGCAGAAGACGGGTCGGGGTCTGGTCGAGACCTCGTCGATGCTCGAGAATTCCGAGCGCCTGGAAGCCCTGCCCGAGACGACCGACGCCCTGCGCAGAGGCGAGCGGTCGGCCTCGCAGCTGAAGGACATCGCGTCGACGGCGGCCGAGAGCCCGTCAGCCGAAAGAGAACTGCTCGAGGCGGCCCG
>PKWD01000177.1 GCA_003131945.1 Acidimicrobiaceae bacterium | reverse complement strand
GACCGGCGCGCGCCGGCGACACCGACGTCACCGGCTCTGACCCAGCGCCACCGGCACCGGTCGCCCGACAGTGCGCGCGTCGGTGGCCGCCTCGCTGGGCGCGCCGGTGAGGGCGGGCAAGGGTGCGTCGAGAGCCCGACGCAGGGAGAGGCCGTCGGTGGGCACGATCTCGACCGGGCGCGGCAGCTCCCCCACCGTCATCCCGTCGAGGAACCGGCCTTCGGACAGACAGACATCGGGGAGCAGATACCGGTGGCCCGCCGGTTCCTGCGCCAGGGCCCGGGAAATGTCGACCCCGGTGAGCAGACCGGTGACGGCGATGTTCCCTCCGAAGAAAGCGTTATGGACCGTCAACAGCCGGATCTCACGAGGATCGGTGCTCGGCGGGCGGGAGCCGAGATCGGCCAGAAGAGGCCCGAGCACCATGGCCCCGTACTCCCCCGTGATCACCGCCACCGGGGCCCGGCTGTCACCGCCACCGGCGTTGGCCTTCCCCGGGTTGCGCACGGCCCGGTAGCCGGCTGCCGGGGCACCGTCGACCCAGGCGAAGAAGCCCGGCTTCACCCCGAAGGCGGCCTCGGTGTCGCCCCCGAAGGCAGCGGCGAAGGCCCGGGCCATGCCGATGCCGTTCTCGTGCTGCGGGAAACCGTCGTAGCGATCGCTGTTCGGGAACGGCCGTCCGGCGATGAGGTAGTACTCGTCAGCGGCGTAGACGAGTCTGCGGCCGAGGGCGCCCCGGGCGATCTCCTGCCACTGCTCGACCGTGTCGATCACGGCCCCCGCCTCGTCCCGGGTGTGTGTCCTCATGGCCGGTTCCCTGGTGTAGTCACTCACCCCCAGAGGGACGCAGGCCACCGTGGCCAGCTCCGGGTACTCGTCGAGCACGCCGGCGAGCGTCGTCTCCAAGGCATCGGCGTCGTTCACCCCCGGGCACACCACCACCTGCCCGTGCACCTCGACGCCGCCGTCGAGCAGGGCCCGCAGCCACCGGAGGCTCGTCGCCCCTCTTTCGTTGCGCAGCATCCGGGCCCGCAGGACCGGGTCCGTCGAGTGGATCGAGACGAACAACGGCGACAGCCCTTCGGAGAGGACCCGTTCGAGATCGAGCTCGGTGAACCGGGTCAGCGTCGTGAAGTTGCCGTAGAGGAAGGACAGCCGATAGTCGTCATCTTTGAGATAGAGACTCCGCCGCATGCCTTTGGGCAGCTGGTAGATGAAGCAGAACTCGCAGTGGTTGTCGCAGGTCCGCACCCGGTCGAACAGCGCCGACGACACCTCAGCGCCGAGGGCGAAGCCGGCGCCCTTGTCCACCACCACCGACACCTCTTCATGGCCGCGGCGTATCTCGAGCTCAGGATCGGCCTCGTCGACCAGAAGGCGGTACTCGATCACGTCTTTGGGCACGCGACCGTCGATGGCCAGCAACTCGTCGCCGACCTGGAGGCCGGCGCGTTGTGCAGGTGACGCGGCCGCCACCGAGACCACCCGGGGCGCCGACATACCCCCAGGTTACCGGGCTTGCCCGCCCGGCCCAGCCGGTAGCCTGCAGCCGTGGCCGTCCAACGGGTCCTCCTGGCCTCCCCGCGGGGCTTCTGCGCCGGCGTCGAGAAGGCCATCAAGGCCCTGGCGTGGATGGTCCGAGTCTTCGAACCGCCCGTCTACTGCTACCACGAGATCGNNGCTATCACGAGATCGTCCACAATCGCCACGTCGTGGAGCAGTTCCGGGCCCAAGGGGTGATCTTCGTCGACGACGTCGCCGAGGTACCGCCGGGCGCCCCGTTGATGCTGAGCGCCCACGGCTCGGCCCCCGACGTGGTCGAACGGGCCCGAGCGGGTGGCGGCGTCGTCATCGACGCCGTGTGTCCCCTGGTCACCAAGGTCCACCACGAGCTCAAGGTCCGCGCCGCCAAGGGCTACACCGTTCTCTATGTCGGCCACCAGGGTCACGAGGAAGCCGTCGGCACCATGGCCGTCGCCCCCGATTCCGTCCACCTCGTCGAATCGGAGTCCGCCGTCGACGAGGCGCCGGTGATTCCCGACACACCGGTGGCCCTGCTGGCCCAGACCACCTTGAGCCACGACGAGTGGTCCGGGATCATGGCCGCCGCCCAAGAGCGCTTCCCCGATCTGTGGATGCCCAACCGAAGTGACCTCTGTTTCGCCACCACCAACCGACAGGCGGCCTTGAAGGCCATCGCCGGCCGGGCCGACGTGGTCATCGTCATCGGTTCGGTGAACTCCTCCAACACGAGGGCCCTGGAGAAGGTGGCCCGCGCCTCGGGCTGCCCGCTGGTGCTGCGGGTCAACTCGGCCGAGGAGCTCCCCGACGATCTCTCGGGCACCGTCGGCGTCACCGCCGGAGCCTCGGCCCCCGACGAGCTGGTCGACGCCGTTCTGGCCCGCCTGGCCCCCGTCGACGGCGTGGAGGAGATCTCGGTCACCGACGAGGACGAGTACTTCCCCCCACCGCCCGAGCTCCGTGACCTCCTGGCCTCCCTCGGCGCCGCCCTGGCCCTCGGCCTCGGCGCCCCCATCGGGATCCCGGCCCGCGACCGCCACGTCTCGGCGGCCGACGTCCTCGCCCGTCTGGCCGGGTGACGATCTCCCCACCAGGCTCTCCACCGGCCACGCCGCCGGGGGCCTCCCCGGGCCTGCGTTTCAGCAGCACCGCCGGCCGCTGGGTGGTGGCCGTGACCGTGCTCGGCTCGGCCATCGCCGCCATCGACTCCACCGTCGTCGGCATCGCCCTGCCCGCCATCGGACGCAACTTCCATATGTCGGTCTCGAGCCTCCAGTGGGTGGTGAGCGCCTACCTCCTGGCTCTGGCCGGGCTCCTGCTCGTCGGCGGCGCCCTCGGTGACCGCTTCGGGCGCCGACGCGTCTTCATCATCGGCGTCGTCTCTTTCGCCCTCACCTCCCTCGTCTGTGCCGCCGCCCCAAACTCGGGCCTCCTCATCACCGGGCGCGCCCTGCAGGGTGTCGGGGCCGCTCTGCTCACCCCCGGATCCCTGGCCATCCTGCGCGGCTCCTTCACCGCCGACGACCAGGGCGCCGCCATCGGGGCCTGGTCCGGACTGGGTGGGGTGGCCACCGCCATCGGACCGTTCCTCGGCGGCTTCCTGATCAGCGCCGTCTCCTGGCGCCTCATCTTCCTCATCAATTTCCCGATCTCGGTCGTCGTGGTCGTCATGGCCGCCCGCCACGTGCCCGAGTCGACCGACCCCACCGCCGGCGGACGGGTCGACCTCCTCGGTGCGCTTCTGGTCTCGGCCGGCCTCGTCGGGCTGACGGCCGGGATCATCGACGCCCCCAGCCACGGCTGGGGCTCGACCACTGTCGTCGGCTCGCTCCTCGGTGGCGCCGTCGCCCTGGCCGCCTTCGTCGTCGTCGAGGGACGCACCCCCCATCCCATCCTTCCGCTCGGCATCTTCCGGTCCAAGCAATTCACCTCCACCAACGTCGTGACCTTCCTCGTCTACGCGGCGCTGAGCGGGGCGCTGTTCCTGCTGCCTATCCAGCTCGAAGAGGTGGCCCGCTACTCCCCCCTGGAGGCCGGGGCCTCCCTGCTCCCCCTGACCGTCATCATGCTGATGTTCTCGGCCCGCTCCGGCGCCCTGGCCTCGCGCATCGGCCCCCGCCTGCAGATGGCCGTCGGCCCTGTGCTCGTGGGGGCCGGCATGGTGCTCTTCCGCCTCGTCGGACCGTCCGGTGACTACTTCACCGAGGTCCTCCCGCCCATCCTCGTCCTGGGGGCCGGACTGGCTCTCACCGTGGCCCCCCTCACCACCACGGCGCTGTCCTCGGCTCCGTCCGACCACGCCGGCGTGGCCTCGGCCGTGAACAACGACGTGGCCCGGGCCGGTGGCCTCATCGCCGTGGCCGTCCTTCCCGTCGTGTCGGGCATCACCGGGGCCACCTATCTCCACCCCCTCGAGCTCACGGCCGGTTTTCACACCGCCGTGGTCGTCTCCGGCGTGGCCGCCGCCGCCGGAGGCCTGCTGGCGGCCCTGCTCATCCGCAATCCCCGGCGCCCGGCCCCGGCGACGCTGCCGGCCGGCGCCGAGGCCACCACGGACACGGCGCCGGCGCCCACCCCGGGCACGACGCGGGCTCCCACCGCGGCGGTCGTGCACTGCGGGCTCGAGGCGCCCCCCATGGCGGCCGCCGCCTCCGGCACGACGCCGACGCCCCGAGGCGCGACAATGGAGCCATGAGCACCGATACCACCACCTCCACCGCTATATCCAGTTCCCCCACCCCCACCTTCCGGAGCATGGACGAGTCGACGGCCGAGCAGTGGGCGGTGATCGGCGCCGAGACCTTCGAGCACCAGGGCCGCGTGGCCGACCAGGTCCTGGCCATGCTGGAGGGGCTGGCCAGCATCACCGACGGCTTCGCTGTCGACCAGCTGATGCATTCGCTGCAGACCGCCACCCGGGCCGAGGAGTCCGGTGCCGACCCCGAGATGGTGGTGGCGTCGCTGTGCCACGACATCGGCAAGTACGTCTCGGTGCCGAACCACCCCCGGATCGCGGCCGAGATCCTCCGGCCCTACGTGCGCGACGAGATCGTCCAGGTCATCCTGGCCCACCAGGATTTCCAGGGCCGGCACTATTACCACCACTTCGGCGGTGACCCGAACGCCCGTGACAAGTACAGCAACGAACCCTGGTTCTCCCTGGCGGCGAAGTTCGCCGACGAGTTCGATCAGAACAGCTTCGACCCCGACTACGAGACGCTGCCCCTGTCGCACTTCGAGCCGCTCGTGCGCGAGGTCTTCGCCAAGCCCCACAGCATCTGATGGCGGGAGCGGTCCTGGCTCCCTTCACGCGCGCCCATTCACGCGAACAGCGGCGGCGCGACGACATCCGGTCCTTCGTGATGGAGCAGGCGCGCACCGACTTCCGCCGCCGTCACCCCGACGCCCTGCTCGGACCGGTCGTCGTCCTCATCGCCTCCTATCTCGAGGCCGACAACATCGGTGCCGTCCTCAAGTCCGTCCCCACCGAGATCGACGGCCTGGCCGTCTCCACCCTGGTGGTGGTGGACGGCGGTGATGACGGCACCGAGGACATCGTGGCCGGGCACGGGGCCTTCTGCGCCGTGCTCCCCGTCAACATGGGACACGGCGTGGCCCTGCGCCTGGGCTACGAGCTGGCCGACACCCTGGGAGCCAGCTACGTCGTGACCCTGGACGCCGACGGCCAGAACGACCCCGCCGAGATCCCCGACCTCCTGGCCCCTGTCCTCGCCGGAGAAGCCGACTTCGTCATCGCCAGCCGCCGGCTCGGAACCGACGAGACGAGCGACGTCCTGCGCAGGGCCGGCGTCGTCTTCTTCGCCGCCGTGATCAACACCCTGACCGGCCAGCACCTGAGCGACACCTCGAACGGCTTCCGGGCCATGAAGATCGACGTGCTGCGCGACGTCACCCTCGAGCAGGACCAGTACCAGACGGCCGAGCTCATCATCAGCGCGGCGGCGCGCGGATGGCGGCTCGGGGAGCGACCCACCGTGTGGCACCCCCGGGCGTCGGGCGAGTCGAAGAAGGGTCACAACGTCTTCTTCGCTCTGCAGTACGCCCGCGTCGTCCTGCGAACCTGGTGGCGCGAGCGGCGCTGACGCCGCCGTCCCCGGGTGATCGGTGACCGGGTGAGACGACGACTGCGGCGCGTCCTGTGGCGCACGTTCGTGCATCCCGCCGGTCGTCTGGTTGCCCTCTTCGGCGCCATCGCCGCCGCTCTATTCGGTCTCCCGGCCGCCTTCGGCGCCACCTGGTTGGTGGGCGACAACCTCATTCAGAACTTCCCCCTGCGGGTGCTGGTGGGGACCGATCTCCGCCACGGGCACCTGCCCCTGTGGGACCCCTACCTGTGGAGCGGTGCTCCGCTGTTGGCCGGTTTCAACGCCGGCGCCGCCTACCCGACCACCGTTCTCTTCGCCGTCCTGCCCGGGACCCTGGCCTGGGTGGTCAACCAGATGGCCGTCGAGGTGGTGGCCGCCGCCGGCGTCCTCGTCCTACTGCGACTGCTCGGCCGTTCCTGGCTGGCCTCGGGGTTGGGCGCCGGGGCCTTCGCCTTCGGCGGCTTCATGACGGCCCAGAGTGTCCATCTCGACCTGGTCCAGGCGGCCGCCTGGCTGCCCTGGGCCTTCGTGGCCATCGACCGCCTGGCCCATCGGCCCGCCGGCCGCCCGGCCGCGCCCTGGGTGGCCCTGCTGGGCGCGTCGCTCGGCCTCATGATCCTGTCGGGAGCGGTCGAGCCCATCTTCGACGGGGGCATCGTGCTCGCCCTCTACAGCGCCTGGCTGGCCTGGCGCACCCCGGGGCCCCGGCGCATCCACATCCTCGCCGGCGCCGCCTCGGGCGTGGTCATCGGTGTGGCGGTGGCCGCCGCCCAGCTCATCCCCGGCGCCGCCTTCCAGGCCCAGTCGCAACGGGCCATGCACAGCTACTCGTTCTTCTCCTCCGGCTCGATGAACAAGTCCCTGACCCTGCTCGGCCTCGACCCGATGCTGCTGGGCGGGAGCCACACCCTTCCTCTCAACTTCATCGGCACCTTCAACCTGCCCGAGATCTCCAGCTATATCGGGATCCTCCCCGTCATGGCCCTGTTCGGTCTTCTGGCCCGCCGCCACCGGTCGGCCCCCGAGGCCGGTCAGTGGTGGATCTGGTACGCCATCGTCGTCGTCGGCCTCTTCCTCACCTGGGGCGGCTTCACCCCCGTGGGCCACCTCATCTACGACATCCCCCTCTTCAACCGCCAACGCCTCCTGAACCGCAACCTGCTCGAGGTCGATCTGGCCCTGGCCGTCCTCTTCGCCACCTGGGTCGACCGCATGTTCATGCCCGCCATCACCGCCGCCGGGCGTCGGACCGTCGACCAGCCGGCAGTCGCCTCGCCGGGGGCCGTTCCCGGGTCGCCACTGCTCTCGCCCACCGACCGGGCCCCGGGGTGGCGCCGGTTCCACGGGCCGCAGCGTTGGACCTCCGACATCGTGCTGCCACTGCTCCCGGTGGTGGCCGTGGTCGGGATCCAGCTGACCCTCCTGATCGGCGGCCCGTGGTTCGACCACATTCTGCACGTGCCCACGGCGGTGACGCGCGCCAAGCTCCGGCCGCTCATCGAACTCCTCACCGTCCCGAGCGTCATCGCCCTCGGCGCCGGATGGATGGTCGTGCGCCGCTCACACCTCGGGCGACGCCTGCCGGCACTGTTGATCACGCTGATGGTGATCGACCTGGCCGTGTTCAACGTCGGCATCCAGAGCACCCCCGACCCCGGTGCCGCCAGCTCGGCCACGGACACCCAGGCCAACCGGCTCTCCTCTCTGTTGGCGGCCCAGGGTCAGGGACCGGCCGGCGGCCTCCACCGCGTCGGGATGTTCGACCCCGACCGCTTCTACCCGGTGGACCAGAACCTCATCGGACAACCCGACCTGACCCTGTTGCGGTCGCTCGACGACGTCCAGGGCTACGGGGCGGTCGTCGACGAGCACTACGACGCCGAGACGGGGACCCATCTCCAGCTGAACCTGACCCCGGCGGCGCTGTCGGGGGCCACCTTCGCCCAACTCGACCTCGGTCTGCTCGTCACCGTGCCCCAGTACTTCGTCCATCTCGTCGGGCGTCCGCCCGGCTTCACCCGGAGCATGGCCAACGGGGCCGTTCCCCTCCCCCCCGTCGCATCCGATCCGTCGGCCCCGCCCGACAGGTCGAGTCCCGGACCCACCCCGGCCTCGGACTACAACGGCGCTTCACCACCGGCACCGACGGCCACCCTGTCCCCCGGTGACGCCCGCACCCAATACTTCGGCACCGTCTTGTCGGTCACCGCCGTCACCGTCCCGCTCCCCTTCGGGGGCACCGGCGGTCTGCGCGTCGGTCTCGTGTCAGGCGACGGAGCCACCACCTCGTGGCTCGGTGCACCACAGGTCATCGACGGACGAACCGAGATCACGGCGTCAGCGGGGGCTCCGCGTGCGGCCAGCGCCATCGTGCTGGAGGCCACCACCGCCACCACCTCCGCCGAGCGGGTGTCGGCCACCGAGACGCCGGTGACGGTGGGCGCGGCCCTGGTGCGCACCGCCGGGCAGGGTATCTACCGAGTCGACGGATCCCTGCGCGACATCATGACCCCGCCGCGCTGGCATTTCGTGGGGAGAGACGGCGTCTTCTCCATTTTCGCCCCATCGGTGGCCCGGGGCCGGGCCTGGGTCACCGGCGACGCGTCGGGCACCGCCCGCGTGGTGTCGGACTCACCCTGGGGTGACGAGACCATCCGCGTCGACACCCGGCAGCAAGCGACCCTCGTGCGCTCGGTCCAGTTCGCGTCGGGGTGGCAGGCGACGATCACCGGGAGCGCCACCGACAGACACATGGCCACGACCCCTCGCTCCGTCGCCGTCGGGCGCTTCGGCCTCGTCCAGTCCGTGACCGTCCCCCCCGGTGTCCATCTGGTGCACTTCACCTACCGGCCGTCGCCGGTCTACGAGGGCCTCGCCGTGAGCGCGGTGGGCGTCATCGTGGTGGCCCTGCTCGCCCTGGGGCCGATTTTCATCCGCCGCCGGCGTCGGCCGGTCATCGTCAGAGATCACCAGGCGTGACGAGCGGACGAATCTCTATCGCGGCCGGCGGGGACTATGACCCGACCGGCGCCACCGGCGGGAGGCGGCGCCCGGCGGCGATGTCGGCCACCAGCTGGTAGGACCGCAACCGGTCGTCGTAGCCGTGGATCATGGCCGTGATCATCAATTCGTCGGCCTGCGTCTCGCCTATGAGGGCATCCAACCCGGCCCGTACCGTGTCGGGGTCGCCCACGATCTGACCGGTGGTCCTGGCGTCGAGAATGGCCCGCTCGGCGGGCGAGTACTCGTGGGCGGCCGCTTCTTCGGGAGAAGGCAGCCGTCCCGGTCGCCCCGAGCGCAGCCGGACGAAGCCCAACTTGGAAGGACCGGCCAACCACAGTGCCCGCTCCTCGGTCTCGGCACAGATGACCGACACGGCCACCATGGCGTGCGGCTCGGTCAGCGTGTTCGAGGGCCGGAAGTTCGACCGGTACAGCTCCAGGGCGGGCAGCGTGTTGCCGGCGCTGAAATGGTGGGCGAACGAAAAGCGAAGACCGAGCAACCCGGCCACCTGGGCGCTGAATCCACTGGAACCGAGCAACCACAGCTCGGGCTGGTCCCCGTAGCCGGGGACGGCGGTGATGGCGCGAAAGGGATGGCTGTCGGGGAAGCTTCCGTTGAAGAAGGCCAGAAGCTCGCCCAGCTGCTGGGGGAAGTCGTCGGCGGCCAGGGCGTCGACCGAACGTCGTAACGCCAGGGCGGTGACCTGGTCCGTGCCCGGCGCCCGTCCGATGCCGAGATCGATGCGTCCCGGGTGCAGCGCCTCCAGGGTGCCGAACTGCTCGGC
>PKWD01000279.1 GCA_003131945.1 Acidimicrobiaceae bacterium | reverse complement strand
TGGCGGACCTCTGCGTCGACCGGGACCCGAAATTCGACATCGGGTTCTTGTCCAAGCAGTGCGAGGAATGGGTTCTGATCACCCTGGTACGTGAGGGGCAGAAGCTCCGGGGCTATTCCTTCTCGACGCTGGAGCGGATCGGGGGTACCCCGTCACTGCTGATCGGGCTGTCGACGGTGGACCGGACGGTCAAGGCGGAGCAGGCGTTGCGACTCCTGCTGAGCGACCAGTACCGCCGGGCCTTGCTGGCCTTTCCCGACGAGGATGTCCTCGTCGGGACCCGTCTGGGTGTGGCCGAGGCCTATCAGGCGTTCGTGGGGTTGGTCGACGTGGTCCCGCGTCCTGATCACAAGGCCAGCGGTGAGGAGCGGGCCTGGGGTCGGCGCCTGGCCAAGCGCTTCGGCGCCGAAGGACGCATCGACGACCGCACTTTCGTGTTGAAGGGGGACGGCGGCACCGCCGGGGCCCTCGATCTCGGTGGACCCAAGGTGAAGGAACCCGATGACGGCGTGGTCCAGCTGTTCATCGGCCTGGCCATCAAGCGCGGGGACCGGTTGGTGACCTTCGGCTGGGCCATGGCCGAGGACCTCGCCTCGGGGACGCTCGCCTCGGGCAAGGCGCGCTGAGCCGGCCTTTCTCGGCGCTCAAGGGCGGGGAAGTATGGCGGCGACCGTCTTGTAGCAGTGGCCGTCGCGCGGCCGGCTGATCGAGACCACGATGAAGTGGGGCCGAAAGCCCATGGCCGTGGACAGACCCTTGCCCGACAACCGGTCGCGTCGCGAGGCCCACAGGGCGGCCATGGCCCGGCGGTCCTCCACCGGGAGCCAGTTGTCGCTGCGGGCCGCACTGAACCGGGCCCAGACCGTTCCGTCGGCCCGACGTCGGAACAGCAGGGGACCTCGGTGGGGCACGACCAGGGCCACCGAGGGTCGCATGCCGTGGAACTCCCAGTACGGAGCCGACGGGCCGGGAAACCCGAGCAGATGCGGTTCGTCGGGGGCCACCAGGTGGCGTACCACCCGCCGGGCCCGGCGGCCGCGTAGGTTCCCGACGACGGTGGGCAGGCCGGCCACGGTGACCGCCTCGGGTTGAGCCAGATCGTCTCGCTCCAGATCGTCGGCGTACTCGGCGTCGATGACCTCGAAAGGCGACAGGTCGGCCTCGTGCTCCTCGGTCCACTCGATGCGCAGCCGCACGATGGCGCCGGTGGCCAGGTCGACCCCGGTGGTGTCCTCCACCCCGCAGGCCAGGACCATGCACCGGTGTGTGTCAGGACCTCGGGCCGGGGTTTTCTTCCGGCCGTGGCGCGGCGCCTGTCGGCCGCGCCGTCGGCGGCCGGCCTCGGCCGGGGCCTCAGCGGTCATTGCGGGGTCCCGGCGACCTGGCGCCAACGCTCGAGAGCGCCGGCATGGCGGAGACGTTCGGCGGCCAATTCGCGGTCGAGATGGGTTTCGAGCGCCTCGGGGCTGGCGGCCGGTTCCCGGCATGCGTAGTGCCGGCAGACGTAGGCGAAGCCGACGCTTCGTCCCTCCCACAGAGGCGACCCGGTGCGCTCGCCCCAGGCCATGACGGCGGTCGGCTCGAAGCGGTGGCGGACGGTGGCGACGAGATCGGGCCGGTCGCCCGTGATCACGACCTCGGTGATACCTCCGCCGCCCAGTCCGCACATGGCGATGGCGTGGGCGGCGGCCAGGGGGTGGACGGCGGCGACGGGCACGAGCGCGCTGAGCAGTGCCTCTCCGGCCGTGGTGAGTCCGTCCTCGCCCGTGAGCGCGCCCAGTCGCAACAGGGCTCCGGCGGCGACGGCGCTGGCCGAGGGCGTGGCGCCGTCGAGAAGCTCCGTCGGTCGCACGACGAGACTCTCGGCGTCCGAACCGGTGGTGAACAGCGGGCCGCCGTCAGCGGCGAAGAGTTCCAGCATGGTGCGTGCCGTGTCGACGGCCGTCTCGAGCCACCGGGCCTCGCCCGTGAGCTCGCCCACGCGGGTCAGGCAGTCCACCACCCACGCGTAATCGCCGGCGTAGCCCAGATGGCGCGCCTGACCGCCGTGCCAGGACCGCAGCCAGCGCCCGTCGCCTGGCCGCCGCAGGTGGGTGACGAGGAATTCGGCGATGCCCACGGCGGCATCGGTCCAGTCCGTTCGACCGGTGGCGCCGGCCGCCTCGGCCAGTGCCGAGCAGAACATGGCGTTCCACTCGGTGAGGATCTTGTCGTCGAGTCCCGGCCGGACCCGGCCTCGGCGGGCCTCGAAGAGCAGGCGCCGAGCCTCCTCGACATCGTCCGGCCGCCGCAGAGGACCACCCACAGGCCGGCGCAGGATGTTGTGACCCTCGAAGTTGCCGCCGGCGGTGACCCCGTACCACTCGGCTGCCACGGCACCGAGATCCTGGCCGGCGACCTCGGACAGCTCGGCCGGGGTCCACACATAGAAGCGGCCCTCCTCGCCTTCGGAGTCGGCATCCTCGGCGCAGTAGAGCCCGCCCTCGGGCGAGGCCAGATCCCGCAGGACGTAGGAGACGGTCTCCTCCACGACCTGGTGCCAGCGGTCGTCGCCGGTGGCGACCGCCGCGTGGAGATAGATGCGCACGAGGCCCGCCTGGTCGTAGAGCATCTTTTCGAAATGGGGGACCGTCCAGCTGGCGTCGGTCGAATACCGGGAGAAACCCCCGCCCAGATGGTCGTAGATCCCACCGGCGGCCATGGCCGCCAGCGTCGTGTCCACCATGGCCAGGGAGCCGGTGTCGCCCGTGACTCGTCCATGTTCCAGGCACAGCTCGAGCAACGCCGGTTGGGGGAACTTCGGTGCCGGACCGAAACCTCCCCACGTCGGGTCGAAGCGCCCGGCCAGCTCGGCCGTGGCCGCCGCCAGCAGATCGGGGAAGCGTCCACCGGGATCGAGGATCCCCCCGTCGCCGTCGTCCAAGAGGTCTCCGGGCATCGTCACCCGCCGGGCGATGGCCGCCACCAGCGAGTCGGCCTGGGATTCGACCTCGCTACGCCGCTGCTGCCAGGCCTCGTCGATGGCCGCCAGCACGGTCCCGAAGCCGGGCATTCCGTGGGCTTCACGGGGTGGAAAGTAGGTCCCGGCGTAGAACGGTCGGCCGTCGGGGGTGAGAAAGACCGTCATGGGCCACCCGCCCCGACCGGTCATGGCCTGGACCGCCTCCATGTAGACGGCGTCGACATCGGGTCGTTCCTCCCGGTCGACCTTCACGGCCACGAACCCGGCATTCATGTGCGCCGCCGTCTCGTCGTCCTCGAAGGACTCGTGGGCCATGACGTGACACCAGTGACATGACGAATAGCCGATCGACAACAACACCGGCCGGTCTTCTGTGCGGGCCCGGGCGAAGGCCTCGTCGCCCCAGGGGTACCAGTCGACCGGATTGTCGGCGTGCTGACGCAGGTAGGGACTCGACTCCGATGCCAGTCGGTTCACCATGACATGGCGGTCGCTCGGCTCACGGGAGGTGATGTTACGGCCCCCGTGGACCCCCCCCGATCCGCACCGGCCGAGCGACGGTGCACCTGTCGCGGCCGGGCTCCGGCGCCGTAGGGTGGCGGCCCATGGACCTGCGACTCGACGGCAAAGTGGCACTGGTGACCGGCGGATCTCGAGGGATCGGACGGGCTATCGCCGCCCGCTTCGCCGAGGCTGGTGCTCACGTCATGATCGTCTCGCGTAAGGCCGACGCCCTGGCCGAGGCGGCGTCGGCCATGGCCGGCCTCGACGGGGACGTGGCCTGGCGGGCGGCGAACGCCGGGGACCCCGACGCCGCCGAGCAATGCGTGGCCGCCACCGTCGAGCGATTCGGCTCGCTCGACATCCTGGTCAACAACGCCGCCACCAACCCTTTCTACGGACGCCTGGTCGACATCGATCTGGCCCGGGCCGAGAAGACCGTGCAGGTGAATCAACAGGCCTACCTCACCTGGACCCAGTGCGCGTGGCGGGCATCGATGGAGTCCGGCGGCGGGAACATCATCAACATGTCGTCGGTGGGGGCTCTGGCGGTCGAGCCGGGGATCGGTTGGTACAACGTGACCAAGGCGGCCGTCGCCCACCTCACCCGTCAGCTGGCCGGCGAGCTCGGACCGGCGGTCAGGGTCAACGCCCTGGCCCCCGGACTGGTCAAGACCGATTTCGCCCGTGCCCTGTGGGAGCGCGGAGAGGAGAGGATCGCCGCCCGTCTGCCCCTGCGCCGGTTGGGCGAGCCCGACGACATCGCCAACGCCGCGCTGTTCCTGGCCTCCGATGCGGCATCGTGGCTCACCGGTCAGGTGCTCGTGGTCGACGGCGGCGCGCTCTGCAATGCGTCGGGGGGGATCTGACGGCCGCCTCACGCCGCCATGCGGTGGGCACCGTGATGCCCGTGGCAGGCTCTACCGATGCCCTCACTCTCGGCTGACCTCGAGTTCCGGGGCCTGGTCCATCAGGTCACCGACCCTTCGGTTCCGAAGAGACTCGACAGTGAACGGCTGACGGCGTACACCGGGTTCGACCCGACGGCGGACAGCCTTCACATCGGCCACCTCCTGCAGACGTGCAACCTGCGGCGCCTCCAGCTGGCCGGTCACCGGCCCATCGCGCTGGCCGGTGGGGGTACAGGCATGATCGGGGACCCCGGTGGAAGGAGCGACGAACGCAACCTCCTGTCGGTGGAAGACCTGACCGCCAACGTGGCCGGCATCCGCTCGCAGCTCGAACGCTTCCTCGACTTCACCGAGGGTGCCGGAGCGTCGCGCGCTCTTCTCCTCGACAACAGAGCGTGGCTCGGGAGCCTCGGTCTCGTGGATTTCCTCCACGATGTGGGCAAGCATTTCACCGTGAACCAGATGGTGGCCAAGGAGTCCGTACGCGCCCGGTTCGATCGACCCGACCAGGGGATCTCGTACACGGAGTTCAGCTACATGCTGCTGCAGGCCGTCGATTTCCAGCAGCTGTTCGATGCCCATGACTGTCGTCTGCAGCTCGGCGGGAGCGACCAGTGGGGCAACATCACGATGGGCATCGAGCTCATTCGCAAGACGCGCCAGGCCGAGGTCTATGGATTGACGACACCACTTTTGCTGAAGGCCGACGGCACGAAGTTCGGGAAGACCGAGTCCGGCACCGTGTGGTTGGACGCCCGACGCACAAGCCCCTTCCAGCTGTACCAGTACTTCCTGCGTACCGAGGACGCCACCGTCGGCACCGTCCTACGCACGCTCACCTTCCTCGATCACGACACCATCGGCGCCCTCGAGGCCGAGACGTCCGAGCATCCTGAGCGGCGTCGGGCGCAACAGGCGCTGGCCCACGAGGTGTGCACCCTCGTGCACGGGGAGACCGAAGCGGCGCGGGCGGCGGCGGCGTCCCGGGCGCTGTACTCCGAGGAGATCGCCACTCTGGACGAATCCACGCTGTTGGAGGTGTGCGCCGACGCCCCCACCACCACCTTGGCGCGATCCGACCTCGACGAAGGTCTCGGACTCGTCGACGCCCTCGTCATCACCGGCCTGGTCCTGTCGAAGGGCCGGGCCCGCACTACCATCACCCAGGGGGGCGCCTACGTGAACAACCGCCGCGTCGATGATGCCGAGGCGCGGCTCGGTCCCGACGACCTTCTCTTCGGTCGCTACCTGGTCCTGCGCCGGGGGCAGCGGGACTACCATCTCCTGCGGTTCGAGTAGCGGGCCACCGAGTCCGCTTCGCGCGCCAGGAGGCACCATGACGCAGTACGACACCACCGACGCTGCCGCCGGCCTGGCCAGCTTCCTCATGACCACGGCGTTCGACTTCCCCGAATACCAGCTGCAGCGCACGCTGGGGTCGTGTTTCGGCCTCGTGGTGCGATCGATGGGAGCCGTGCGCGGTATCGGCGCCTCGTTCAAGGCCCTCGCCGGCGGCGAGGTGGGCCAGTACACGAAGCTTCTCGAGGACAGCCGGCGCCATGCCATGGACCGGCTCATCGAGAATGCGCGGATCATGGGGGCCAACGCCATCATCGGCATGCGCTTCGACTCGTCGGAGATCGGTAATTCCCTGACGGAGATCGCCGCCTACGGTACGGCCGTCGTCATCGGCCCGCGCCCGCAAGGGTGATATTCCTTGCCCTTCTCGCCCTCGGCGTCGTTGCCGCCGTGTTGGTGGCGGCGGCCATGAGCCTCTTCCTCCCACGCCATGGCGAAGCCGACCGTCCCGGACCGGGATGGGTCCGCACCGACGAGGTCTTTTGTGATCCGGGCACCGATCGGGTCATGCGGGTATGGGCGGACCGCACAGGCGGGCGTCACTACCTCCCCGAGGGTCCCGGCACGGTACCGAACCCATGAGTGACCCTGTCGATCTGACGATCGGACCACCCGACACGGTGCTCGATCCTCCGCATGCCGTGGCCGCCCAGCGCCTGCAGGGCGCACTCGATGCGCCGGCCGAGAGCCGCCGCGACGCCGTGTCGGACGTGGTGCGTGCCTTCCCCGACTGGTGCGAGGCGTGGGCCGCTCTCGGCGGGTTGGCCCGTGACGACATCGAGGCCTACGCCTGCTTCCGGGTGGGATACCACCGTGGGCTCGACGCCCTGCGGCGCGCCGGCTGGCGGGGGAGTGGCTATGTGCGTTGGTCACACCCGTCCAACCGTGGTTTCCTGCGGTCTCTCGACGGCTTGCGGGCCATGGCCGCCGCCATCGGTGAGCCCGAGGAGGAGCAGCGATGCGACCTCTTCTTGCACCAGCTCGACCCGACATGGCCACCGGAGGATCTCGGCACGCCGTCGGGCGGCACGTTGCGGTGAGAGCGGGGCGGCTGGGGATAACGACCGATCCGGGGCGCCGTCATCGACCGTTCGCCCGCCGCGGCCGTGGTCCCGCCTGGGTCGTCCGGGCCACCATTCCCGGGCTCGGGCTCGTCCTGGCCGCCTGCGGCCACAGCTTTTCGGGGACCACGCTCTCGGAGCAGGTGACCAATTGGGAGACGTCGTCATCGCCGACGCTCTCCGCCTCGGTGAGCGACATCCAGGGAGACATTCGTCGCATCGATGCCTCGAAGAGCGATCCTCCGAAGCCGTTGCCGGCGGAGTGCGAGGTCCTCGTCACCGACGTGCTGACGGCCAACCAGAATCTTCCGACACCGGATCAGACGCTCACCGATCTCCTGGCCAAGGCCTACGCCGATGGCGGCGACGCCGGGCATGACTGCGATTCGGGTGCGAGCGTCCGACAGCTGGCCCGCTCGGCCACCGAACGGGCCACGACGCGCCGGGATCTCATCAAAGCGCTGGCGCGCGTCGACCAAGTGACTGCGCCGTGACGAGATCAGGCGACGACATTGTGGGCCCCATTCCCGCAGGACGGGAGGCCGATGCCTACGACAGGCTCCGGCGCCGCGTGCTGTGGTCGCTGCCCACCGGACTGTACGTTCTGGGTTCGCGCGCCGGGAGTCGTCGCAACCTCATGACGGTGAGTTGGGTGACACAGGTGGCGCAGACACCGAAGCTGATCGGGGTCGGTGTCGAGCGCGTGGCCCGTACCCACGAGCTGATCGCCGACGGCGGAGTGTTTGCTCTCAGTCTTCTGGCTCGCCGGGACCGCGCCCTCGTCCGTCACTTCGTGAAACCGGTGCAGGACATCGACATCGACGACGACAGCGGCGTCGGGACCATGAACGGCGCACCCGTCGTCGTCGCCACCACCGGCGCTCCCATCCTGGAGGTGGCCGCCGCCTGGCTCGACTGCGAGGTCCGTCACACCCTTCGCGTCGGGAGCCACACCTGGTTCGTCGGCGAAGTGGTCGATGTCGGTGTGACCGAGGGCGAAACCGGTCCTGATGGTGCCACCGACGACGGCGCCGATGATGGGGGCATCCTGCGCATGGAGGACACTCGGATGAATTACGGCGGCTAGGAGGTCTCCCCGCCTCCGTCGGCCCCGTCCGGTCTGAGGTCGATGCGGAGGGTGAGAAAGCCGTCGGCCAGGGTGGCCTGGGCGTCTCCGAGCATGGCGTAATCCATGAAATCGAGCTGGGCCTGATCGATGAAGCGCTGGCGCTCGGGTCCCTCGATGGGCGGAATTCCCCTGCTCCGCACGGCTTGAGCCCGTGACCGGAATCGCTCGATCATGGCGGTGGGATCGAAATCGTCGGGCACCGATATCACTGTAGTTGGACAGAAGTCTGTGCCCAGGGCCGGTGTCGGGGGGCCTGCAGCGACGGGTACACTCGCCGTTGTCGCAAGCCGAGGGAGACGCGCCCCGGCCGACGGAGGAGTCGCTCGTGAAAAAGGGACGACATCGCCGCTTCGAAGAGGCCCGCAGCCTGAAGCGTTCGGTCGCCACGGCGCCCGAACCCTGTGCCGAATGCGGAGCGGACCCCGAGGACGGCCATGCATCGTGGTGCATGGCCGACACCCTCAGTGCCGACGACGTCGCTCGCGAACCCGAGGACGATCCTCTGGCGGAATAGTTCTTGTGGCCCGTCCCTCTTCCGCACCCATCACGTCCGATGGACGAGGCGGCGATCAGCGGCGACGGACGGCCGGATGCGGAAGAGGGACGGGCACCGGCACGGGAGCCGGCACGCCCACGGCGTCATTGGATTCCGAAGAGCGGCGCGCGCCGTTCGTGCCGTTGGTGCCGGAACCGCCGCCACCGGCCCGGNNCCTGGAGATAGCGGACCAGGCGCTTGTAGATCTTGCGGCCGCTCAGGGCCACGAGTTCATCGGCCAGCTCTTGGTAGACGGGGCGGGTCCCGACGAACGCTTCGGGGTCCTCGGTGCACCACCAGTGGAACTCGGCTCCGCCCGCGCCCCAGTCGCGTCGGTCCCACTGCCGCACGACCGACGTCACGTAGCCGTCGTC
>PKWD01000255.1 GCA_003131945.1 Acidimicrobiaceae bacterium | reverse complement strand
CGTGATCGCCGCCGATCAGGTGGGGGCGCTCTCGGCTTCGTTCACGGCCTACGGCCATTCGATGATCGTCGGGCCCTGGGGCACGATCCTGGCCGAGCTCCCCGAGGGTCCCGGGCATGTCGTGGCCGATCTCGACTTCGCCTCCCAGCAGGAGATCCGTTCGCTCCTGCCGAGCCTCGCCCACCGACGCCCGGAGGCCTACGGGCATCGCTCGGCCACAACTCGGTCCCAATAACAAAGGGCTTGCCGCTAGCCTGGACGGCATGGTTCCGAGCGCGCGGAGCGGCGAACCGGCCACTCCTGGTATCTCCGGTGCGGTCCCGATCATCTCGGGTCCGGACACCGCGGCCAGCGGCCGGGGCCCCGGCGACGCGCCGGGAACGACCACGGACACCATCACGGGCCTCGGTGCTGACACGGGCCGGGTGCTCGGCACGAAGAGACGGTGGCCCCGGACCGCCACCGCCGTCGACGTCTCTCTCCTGGCGCCGATCGCCACCATCACGGGCCTGTTCGACCGTCAGCCTGTCACCGAAGGGTCATTCGAGGTCGAGGGACTCCATATCCATTACGAGGACTATGGAAGCGGGGCCCACGTCCTCGTGTTCATGCACGGGATCCTCCTCGACAGCCAGATGAACCGCCGGCTGGCCGCCAACCTGGTGGCCGCAGGCAATCGGGTCATCCTCCTCGACCTCCCCGGACACGGGCGGTCGGACAAGCCCCGTCACGCCTCGGCCCATCGGATCGACTCGTACGCCCACTACGTGGTGGCCCTGCTCGACGAGCTCGGCATCGAGGAGGCCGTCATCGGTGGTGTCTCGCTGGGCGCCAACGTCTCGCTGCAGGTGGCCGCCCAGGCCCCCGAACGGGTCCGGGGTCTGCTGGTCGAGATGCCGGTGCTCGAGTGGGCCGTGCCGGGGGCCGCCCTCGTCTTCTTGCCCATGCTGCTCGGGGTCCACTACGCCGCCCCCCTGGCCCGGATCGTGGCCTGGCTGGCCCGGCGGGTGCCCCGGACGACGATCGGTCCCGTCGACAGTGTGGTGGGGACCCTGTCACTCGATCCCGAGGAGACCACGGCCGTGCTCCACGGGATGCTCGCCGGCCCCATCACCCCGACCTACGAGGAGCGCCACGCCATCGCCGCGCCGGCCCTCGTCATCGGGCACAAGATCGACTTCATCCACCCCTTCACCGACGCCGATCACCTGGCCCGGCAGCTTCCCCTGGCCCGCCTGGTCGAGGCCCGGTCGGTCATCGAGCTCCGCTTCGCCCCCGAGCGCCTCACCACCCACATCACCGAGTTCCTCGACGAGGTCTGGGATCACGGCCTCTTCCAGGTCGTCCCCGGCCCGGTGGCCCTGCCGACCGAAGCCTGAGGGCCGACCGAAGCCTGCGAACGGCCGCCGGGACCGGTCAGGCGGGCTCAGCGGGCCCGGGGCGGTGCCCAGGCGTCGGGATCCTCGGTCAGCTTGGCCACCGACCGGGGCAGGCGCCCCTGGACGACGTCCTCGAGGTTCACCCGTTCGAGCACGGAGCGGAGGCTGGCCCGCACGGCGATCCAGACGTCCTGGAGGTGTTCGGCCGGGCCGTCGTATTTGGCCGCCTCGGGCCGCAGTCCCCGCACTTCGGCCAGGGGGCCGTCGAGGGCGCGCATCACATCGGCCACCGAGATCTGGGCCGCCGGCCGGGCCAGGCGGTAGCCGCCTTCGGAACCGCGCTGACTGGCCACGATGCCGGCCCGGCGGAGGTCGTTCAGGATGGCACCGAGAAACTTGGACGGCAGGGCCTGAGCTTCGGCCAGGGCCTCGGCCGTCGTCGGCTCCCCCCGGGCGGTGAGGGCCAACAGGGCGCGCATGCCGTAATCGACCTTGGCGGGGATGTGCACACCCCGATTCTGCCCGGTGGGGCCCCTCGGTGCGCCATCGGACGAGGGGGGTGACCTTTGACGGATCCGGCCCTCGTCCCTAAAATCATCCATTCCAAGTGATCTGAGCGAAGAAGGAGCCCGGCGTGCCCGACGACGTCGATCCGCCCGCCACCACGCTCGAGGAGATCCCGCCGGCCCAGCGGACCCCGGTGGCCGGGGTCCAGGAGGCACTGCGCCGGCGATGGGCCCGTCCCGGGGGACGGCTCTATGCCGGGCTGCGGTGGGGCGGGGCCACCATCTTCGCCGCCATCGCCGTCGCCCTGGTGGTGAGCCTTCTGAGCTCGTCCGGTCAGGCCTTCGGGCACTCTGGGCTGAGCCTGTTGTGGACGGGCACGTGGGACCCGACCCAGCGGATCTTCGGGGCCGAGACCTTCATCGTGGGGACCCTCGTCACGACGGCGGTGGCCCTCGTGCTCGCCGTCCCCATCGGGGTGGGAACGGCGGCCTTCCTGTCGGAGCTGGCCCCGCGCTGGCTGGCCACGCCGCTGTCGGTCCTGATCGATCTCATCGCCGCCGTGCCGAGCATCGTGGTGGGGCTGTGGGGCCTTCTCGTGCTGACGCCGGTGTTCGCCCGCCACGTCGAACCCTTCTTCAAGAAGATCCCGGTGATCGAGTGGTTCTTCCACGGCCCGGCCCTCGGTCCGAGCATGCTCCTCGCCGGTGTCGTGCTGGCCGTGATGATCCTGCCGACGATGGTGGCGCTGTCGCGGACAGCTCTGAGCGGTGTGGCCCTGACCGACCGGGAGGCGGCCCGGGCGCTCGGGGGGACGCGCTGGCAGGTCGTGCGGCGGGCCGTGATCCCCGGTGCCCGGACCGGTATCGAAGCGGCCGTCATCCTGGCCATGGGCCGGGCCCTCGGCGAGTCGATCGCCGTGGCCATGGTCATCGGCAACGCCCCGGTCATCCCCCATTCGCTGCTCTCCCCGGGGGCCACGCTCGGCTCGGCCGTCATCAACTTCTTCGGCGGGGTCACCACCGGGCTCGAGCGCTCGGAGGTGATCGCCCTGGTGGTGATCCTGCTGGCCATCACGGCGCTGGTGAACGCCGTCGGCCAGCTCCTGCTGCGGTCGCGGGTGCGGCCGGAGGTGGGCTGACGATGACCGAGGTCAAGGTGCCGGCGACTCCCGGTCCTGCGGGCGCCGGCCTCGGTGAAGGGGCGGCGCGGCGGCGCCAGGTCATCCGGTCCACGTCGGCCAGGTCTCTGGTCCGGCGTCATCTGGCCGGCCGGGTGGCCGTCGCCCTGTGCGCCGTCGCTGTCGCCATATCCCTGGCGCCCCTCGTCGCGCTGGTGGNNTGGTGGCCTACACGACGTCGCGCGGTATCCACGCGCTGACGGTCGGCTTCTTCACGCAGAGCCCGATCCCGCCCGACGGGGGCGGCATATCCAACGCCATCGTGGGCAGCCTGATCATCGACGGACTGGCGGCGGCCATGGCCGTGCCGGTGGGCATCGTCACGGCCCTGTTCCTCCTCGAGCGCCGGGGTCGGCTGGCCGGAGCGGTGCGGTTCACGGCCGACGTCCTCACCGGCGTGCCCTCCATCGCCATCGGGATCTTCGCCTACGCCGTGCTCGTCGAGCCCTTCGCCCACTTCTCGGCCCTCGCCGGTTCGTTCGCCCTGGCCGTGTTGATGCTGCCCATCGTCATCCGGTCGAGCGAGTCGGCCATGAGGGCCGTTCCCCGAGACGAGTGGGAGGCCGGTCTGGCTCTGGGGGTGCGCCGGGGCCGCGTGGTGCGCTCGATCGTGCTCCGGGGCGCGCTGCCGGGCCTCGTCACGGGCAACCTCCTGGCCCTGGCCCGGGCCGTCGGGGAGACGGCCCCCCTGCTCTTCACGGCCATCGGGAGCCAGCTGTTCAACCTGAGCCCGACCCAGCCGACGGCGGCCATCCCGCTCGTGATCTACGGCGACGGGACGGCACCGTTCCCGGCCCAGCAGCAGATCGCCTGGGGGGCGGCCTTCGTCCTCCTCGTCTTCGTGCTCGTTCTGAGCCTCGTGGCCCGGCTTGTGGCCGGACGCCTGAACCGCCAGGCTCGGTGATGTCATGACGATCGGGACACCGCCGGCTGCACCGGACTCGACACCGGTCGCCACCGCCGTGCCGACGGCGGCGGCGCCCGAAGAGGCGGCCGTGGCCCTCGAGAAGGTGAGCGTCACCTTCGGGTCCCACCGGGTGGTGCGCGACGTGACGCTCAATCTGGCCCGGCACCGGGTGACGGCGCTGGTGGGGCCGTCGGGGTGCGGGAAGACGACCATCCTGCGGGCCATCAACCGCCTGCACGACGACACCGGGGGGAAGGTGGACGGCCGGGTCACGGTGGGCGACCTCGATGTCTACGCCCGCGACACCCAGCCCGAACTCGTCCGGAGCCGGGTGGGGATGGTGTTCCAGCGACCGAACCCGTTCCCGACGATGAGCATCTTCGACAACGTGGTGGCCGGGCTCCGGTTGAACGGGGTGCGGAGCAAGGCTCTGTTGCGGGAGGCGGCCGAGGCGGCGCTGCACCATGCCGCGCTGTGGGACCTGGTGAAGGACCGGTTGCATTCGCCGGCGGTCCGGCTGTCGGGCGGACAGCAGCAGCGGCTGTGCATCGCCCGGGCTCTGGCCATCGAGCCCGAGGTCCTGCTCATGGACGAGCCGTGCTCGTCGCTCGACCCGATCGCCACGGCCAAGATCGAGGNNGGGTGTCGGACTACACGGCCTTTTTCCTCCTGGGCGAGGACCGGGCCACGGGCGAGCTCATCGAGTACGGGCCGACGAAGGAAATCTTCGACACCCCGAACGACCCCCGGACCAAGGCCTACGTCTCGGGCAAGGTGGGCTGAACCAGCTCGGTGCGGTCCCCCTACGGACCGACAATTGACCGTTGGTACCCGTAATCTCACGTTGAGTGGTGGCATGGTCACCCTTGTAACTTGTGACCAGGACGTCGGACCCCGGGCCGGAGAGGAATTGGCCCCTTGTCAGAGAGGGTCCACGCGCTGATGCTGACAGGGAAGAACCTCGACGACGGGAGCACCGACGTGCGGGTGATCGAACGCCAAGGGAGCCGAGAGGACGAGCACTTCACCGAGGGCGAACCGGACCTCGAGCCGCCCGAGGAACTGGCCGTGCTCGAGGTGGACGAGGAAGCCCTGTTCGAAGAGGACCTCGACAATCAGGTCGACCTCGAGGACGAGGTGGACGAGGACGTCCTCGAGACGAGCCTCGACCACCTGGTCCACGACGGCGACGGCGGCGAGGAGGAGGACGGGGACGGCGACGACCTCGTGGACGGCGGCACCGCCCATTCGCCGGTGTCGATCGTCGCCATCGTCGTGGGTGACGCCAGCGATCTCGAGGATCTCGACGTCGAGGACCTGGAGATCGAGGACTTGGAAGACCGGGACGAGAGCCTCGACCGGATCCTCCGGGAGAAGCTGGCCGGGGACGAGGAGCCCGAGGACGACCTCGAAGAGCTCGACGGAGTCTTCACCGTCGCCATGAACGCGACGGCCGGGACCGAGGTGTCGTCGTGCGGCCCGGAGGAATTCGTCTGTGGTTCATGCTTCCTCGTCCGCCACCGGGCGCAGCAGGCGAACGGCGCCGGGAGGACCTGTCGGGACTGCAGCGTTTAGTACCGTCGTCCCCCGTCGGCTACAACTCCGGGCGTGACTCCACCCGATTCCCGACAGAAGCCAGACCCCGCCGCCCCGGCGCCGGGGGGACCGCCGCCGGCCCCCGAGAGACGGCGGCGGACCATCGCCATCAGCGGATCGGCCTCGGGCATCGGCCTGGCCGTGCGCGAGCGCTTCGAGAAGAGCGGCCTGCGGGTCTTGGGGGTCGATCTGCGCCACGCCGAGGTGACGGCCGACCTGTCGACGCCCGAGGGACGCCAAGAGGCGGTGACGGCCACGACGGAGTTGGCGGGCGGCTACCTCGACGGCCTGGTGGCCTGCGCCGGGCTGGGGCCCCACGTGAAGCCCTTCGAGGCCATCGCCAGGGTCAACTACTTCGGTGCCTTGGCTTTTCTCGACGGTCTGCTGCCGGCGCTGGCCCAGGGTGAGGCCCCGGCCGCGGTGGCCATCTCGTCCAACGGGGCCACCCTCACGCCGAAGAATCAGGCCTTCGTCGATCTCCTCCTGACCGGCGACGAGGAGCAGTCGAGCGCCATGGCCGCCACCCTCGACGGGGCCACCGTCTACGGGATGAGCAAGCTGGCCATGACCATCGGGCTGCGCCGGCGCACGCAGAAGTGGGCCGATGAGGGCGTGAGGCTCAATGCCGTAGCCCCCGGTCCGGTGGACACGCCCCTGCTGAGGGCGTCATTGGCCGACAAGACACTCGGTCCCCTCGTCGAGGCCCTGCCGGTGCCGGTCGGCCGCCGGGCCACCCCGAACGAGATCGCCGGGGCGGTGGGGTTTCTTCTCGACCCCGTGAACGGCTTCGTCCACGGGTCGCTCCTCTTCGTCGACGGAGGCAGCGACGCCCTCATCCGCCCCGACCGCGTGTAGTCGGCACCGCGTGCGAGCGTGAGGTGGGGCGGCAGCGGGAACAGGCTGCGAGAGATCTGTGAGGAGGCCGCCAGAGGATCGTTTCCCACACCGGCATGGATGCTCGAGGTCGTTGCTTGTCCGCAACGTCTGGCCGGGGCGGTGCTCGCCTTCACCGGACATCACGTCGTGGCCACCGGTGTCGACGAGGACGAGGTGCGGAGTCATCTCGATTCTCAAGACATCGCCGCTCCGTTCAATCCGGTTTTCCTGTCGTGGCTGGGCCACCGGTTGGATGCCCGCGTCGGTCATATCGACGTCACCCTGGCCCGCCTCGGCTCCGGTCTCGGCGATGACCGGCTCGAGGCAGTGGCCGAGCCGCCCGACAACGAACGGGTCCGTCGCGCTCGACAATTGCGCTCAGAGGTGACGTTCTTCATGCCGGCCGACCGCAGCGCAGTCGTCGCTCTGGGGGTGGGTCTGGCCGGACGACGCGAACTCTCGATAGAAATCAGCGACGAGGTCGACCGAAGCAAGGGCCTCGGGACCGGTATCGTCGTGGCTGCCGTGGCGCGCGTTCGAGTCGACGAAGCCATCTTTGCCAGCGTTGCTCCTGGGAACACGCGCTCGTTGCGCTGCTTTCTCAATGCCGGCTTCTCTCCCATTGGCGCTGAGTGCATCCTCTCGGCCGGTTGAGTAGTGGGGCCGAGATCGCATCAGCATCAGTAGCCGTCGTCGCCCCGGACGACACGGTCGCGTTTGCGGGTGGACTGCCGACGCTTGTCCTCCAGGCGACGGACCTTGGAGCCTTTGGTCGGTTTGGTCGGAAGCCGGGGACGTTCTGTGTGCAACCCTTCGGCCAACCTCTCGGCCAGCCGGCGCAAGGCCACCTCGCGGTTGCGGGTCTGGGAGCGTTCCTCGCCCGAGGCCACCCTGATGGTGGGTCCCAGTCGTTCGAGGAGCCGGGCCCGCTGNNACGGGGCCCGAGCGACGGCGAGCGTTCGATGTCGAAGCGGACCTCGGCGCGGGTGCTCGTCTTGTTGGCGTGCTGACCCCCGGGGCCGCCGGAGGTGGTGAACCGCCACGCCAATTCGTCGAGAGGGATGGCCAAGGCTCTCGTCACCCGCAAGACGGCGCTTCGTGGCTCGGCTACCTGCTGCGGTGGGTCAGGCTCGGCCATGGCTCCAGGCTACGAGCGCCCGGAGTTGCCCTCGTCGATGACCGGGTTCTCGAGGACACCGATGCCTTCGATTTCGATCCGCACGGTGTCGCCCGCCACCAACCACTTGGGCGGATCGAAGCCGGCCCCGACTC
>PKWD01000003.1 GCA_003131945.1 Acidimicrobiaceae bacterium | reverse complement strand
GGGTTTCAGAGATCGCGCACACCATCAACGTGGCGGGCCACCAGGGGTGCTCTGCAACCACAGGGGCACAGGATGGCGTTGGTCGCAAACAATGGTGCCAGCGCTATACGGCTTGCCTTGTCCGTGCTACCAGCCCGGAGTCCCGTGATCGTGGCCGCGAGGAACGGATAGAAACTGGGGATGCGTTCGGGTGTCAGAAGCCTTGGCCTATTAGGCGCGCAACCTATTGCCGATCGCAGCTGCCCGTCGAGACTCGAGCAGTTGTGTCACCCTCCTTCCTTACGACAGTTCGAAGGGTGAGGGATGGCATTGCATAAGTGATCGCTGTCCCGGGAACGAATGCGAAAACTATTCCGGCCACACGTCCACCCTTGACGATGAATGGACTGCCCGAATTGCCGGGACCAATCTTGGCGTCCAGACGGTAAGTGCGCCTGGACTCTCCAGTGAGGTGCTCGGATTGCAGCCCAAGAATAGTCCCGGAAGTTTCAGTCAACGGATGATTGTAGGGAAAGCCGAGGATTGTTCCTCGAACGCCCCGTTGGTATAGGGCCTCGGCGAGGCGGAGGGGTTGGGGAAAAGTCACACTAGTGCGTAATAGGGCTAGATCAAGTGAAGTGTTGTAGTAAATCGGGGTTCCCACGAGAACATGGGAGTCGATGATTATGCTCGGATGAGTCTCGCCGTGAATCACATGAGCGTCCGTAAGGAGGATATGGGCGCCTACGACGAATCCGGTACCCTGTTGAATTTCTCCGCAGGCGTTACCATTTATGTTCGCGACGGCACCGCGGGCGTCCAGACTTGCTGGTTTAGTATTATTACTCTGATCCAAGCCTTGGTGGACAACATCGTTGCTGCACGCCACACACATCGAGGAGAACATGAGTGTCAGACCGAGGATCAAACGTTCCAGCACACCTGTTCTTTGCACCCGCATGTCGTAACGTTAGCCTTGGAATAGGTACTCCGACTTAACAGAACTGCAAGGTTTAGGCACGCGCGATCAAGGTGCCCTCAAGCCGTATCGTCGAGAAATCCGAAAGGATTCGACCATGTGATTGAAGATTGACGGAGGGGAAGCGTTGACAAAATGAGGAGAGAGCCATCGTAGTCTCCAACTTGGCCAAACCAGCTCCAACACAATGATGCGGATGGGCGCCGAATAGCGGAACTCGTCGCAGGTCGCGTTCGGGCAGAAACTCCGTGGGCCTCGGGAAGGTCCCTGGATCACGGAACGCAGCAGCAGGGGATAACCAGACGACATCGCCTCGTTCGACGGGAAACATATCAAAGAGATGGCAACTCTGCCTGGCGTATCGAGGGATAAGGATTGTAAAAGGCCGGAGCCTTAAATACTCTCGAACCCACTTCCAGCGGTTCTCAAAGGTCCACGTCAAGAGGTCTCGAGTTGCACCCATGGAAAGAGTATTGAAGATGGCATAACTAATACTGTTGGCGACCGTATCAATGCCCGCAGCAATGAGACTCACAAGAAAGTGCAGTACCTCATCTCGCTCGACTTCTTCGTGATTGAGCATGCGAACCAATGCCGAAATCAGCGGCGGTGTTTGATTTGTAGAACAGGCGAGGGCGTTGGAGAACAGCTTATGAGCTGCCGCTATCGCCCGATCGATTGCGAGAACCCGCAGCGGATTTCGAGCCGGAGCTTGTAGTTGTAACAGGGAGAGCGATAGATTGGCCAGATGCTCCGAGGATCCATCTTCGAAACCCAATAAGTTGCTCATAGTTGCACTGGCAATTCTTATTCCCAAATCGCGGTAAATATCAATGAGGGGAGCCTCGGCAAGTCCGGTGAATACGAGATTGCATGAATTCTCGATAGCGACACTGAGCAGTGTCTTATTGCTGTTTCCAGAAAAAAAGCTATGAGCAAATTGCTTTAGTGGGTGGCCAGACGTGGAGTCATGTCTAAATGGACCGGATACCTCTAAGAACCAACCGAGGAACGGAAACTTCTCGCGTACTGTGTCGGGGTTGCCAAAAGCTGTTATTCGAGGATCGGTCGAAAGCAAGGGGCTTGATAAGGATTCTGCGAAATGATCATAAGAAAGAACCAGCCAGCCCGGCAACGGATCCAAGCTGAAGACGGGCTGGCGGGAACGCCAGGTATCGAGAGTTGTATAGGGATCGTCCTGAAAACTGGCCGATCTGAGACTTACTTCCATCGCGTCTGGTCTAAGTCTCTAAGTGGTAGCGGACACAGTCGTTCTCGGTGCGGTCCCAGGCGGGTTCTAACAGATAATGCGCCTGACGGAATGAGGATTAGCGGAGAACGAGGGTGCGTCATGGTGCTGGAACCGATAATAGTGAGCCATCAAGTGTGAATGATTTCGAAAGACTGTCGGTTGCTGCTTGAAGAATTCGGACAACACCGGTAGTAAAACGATATTGGTCTGCCAGATGCAAGTTGCCGCCCACCGCAAGGAAGTATCGAACTTCACCACGTTGAATTGCTTCACCAAGAGATACATAACCACTGGCTATCGCCAGCAAGGTTTCCGCTGCTACGATGACTTTGTCGCTTATTAGATTATCGCGTTCGTAAATCGTTCCAAAGCTGAACGACGGATCATTAGTGACTCGATCCGCGACGAGTTGTCCATGCAAATCAAGGTAGCCTCGCCAGATGATTGCTCCACTCTCGGTGAGGATCAGTTCGATGCTTTCTGGGGCCTGTTCACTCTCAGCATCTCCGTGTGCTGCTCCGATTCTTGTGGGATTAGAGGAGTTCCCAAGGGGCGTCCGCGAAGGAACTAGTATTTGATTGTCATCTTCCAGGGTCTGGTCGGCGATATGCAGTGAAGGCAGCACACTTGCGACGATGGCTTCGCGCAGGTCGCCGGACTGAACTCTCTGAAAGGAACCCCAATCATCAGAGACTTCGCTGTAGCCGAGGGAGGTCAATCGGTCGTTAACCGACTGCAATACGAGTTGAGGGACCAACCTCTGCATGGGAACCGCGAGTCCTCGTCCGATAGATCGATCTGATACTTCCTGAGTGTACCGGAACTTATAGTCTTGAGGCGTGCTGCGGAGATTATGTCGTGAGAAGGTTGGTGTTAGGTCTGTCGGCGCTCGTGTTTCAAGAAACTCACATATCCGCTCAAGCGTCGGACCGCAATCACGCACAAGGTCCTCATAGCGAACAGGTAGCGCCCGGTCGTGATATTCGTCATAGAACATCTGCATCGATTCTATTCGGTCCAGCCAGCACCGAGAAACAGCAAGGACCAGATTCGACGGATTGGCAGATACATAAGGTCCAAAGCCGTATCCTCCGACGCCCCAAGGGCCAGTTGCAATCCCCGACGCGACCACATCAGCACAGTGTCTAAAGAGAAGGAGAAATTTGGCATCCGGCCAAACTTGAGCAAGGAAATGCGCTCCCGGAACATTGCTCAGGGACTTGTCACAGATTCTGTACCCGGCGTGATCCGGAAGAAGTCTGGAATAGAAGGCATCGCCTAGATCCCTTAGGAGTCCTGAGAATCCCATGTCGAAATTGGCAGAGGACGGCAGGTTATTGTACCCAGTTGAGACGTGCTCTTGCGTGGCTCCTTTGGTCATCGTCTGAGCGCGTTGCATCGCGAGCAGTACGTCGACGAAGTTCGATTCCGCAACGTTGAAAATGTCTTCACATGAGTTGAGGAGATAGCTAAGGAGGGTGGAACCACTTCTCGGTGGCGACAAGATAAATATCGGCTCGTTCATCAACGACTCTTCCCTTTCAGCTCTCGCCAACTGAGGATCGCAGTCGCAACGACTCCACGGCATCCCTCACGTGGAGACTGGGCGGAGCAACTTAATCTAACTCTTACCACATATCGTGCCTCCAGGTCAGCGAGAAGTTTGGTCACCTCGCGCCCTCCGGGAAGGCCCGCGACTTCTGTCGGCACGACGTGAAGAGCGGCGAAGTTGGGATGATCAGAGGCGGCCATACTGTGGCGAAACGGGCACCCGGGCGACGTTTTATGAACCCGCAGGTCAGCAGGTAGTTCGGATGGTGGTAAACAGCTCACGCTATGCGGCTAGGTTCGCACACCTGCGGTGTCCCCGATGTGGGCGATTGTCGCCGATTATGGCCTGCGATGTCGTTTGAGTTTAAGGACGGAGCTCGTCCGGAGCGCGTCACAGAGCGGATGGGCCCTGTCCCGCGAGTGGTAGGGATTGAGTACGCAATCCCTAGCGGCAATCAGTCGGAGGGCGTNNAGAGCATCGTTTTAGAGGCTTCGGAGAATACTTCCGTTCGGTCGACACCTACTCGTCGTGCACGTCGAGGAGCACGGCACTCCACCGAGACGGATGATGGAGGCTTCGTTGGGGAAGTTGCCGACCAGGCGGCACCAGCGATTCAATTCGTTGTTCAGGCGTTCGCGCGGGTTGGTCGACCAGGTCTAACGCCGGTGCGAGGACCTCCTCCTTTGGCCTCTCGCATGAGACCGGCCGCCTTTTCGAACCAGCCCTCGAGCATGTTCTCGACCTGTTCGAGTTGGGCGTGGATCTCGGTGGCGACACCTGGGCGAAGATGGTCTTGAAGGCGGCCGACTCCATGGACTGCTGTCCCTTTGGGGATCATGCCCTGAGGTTGCGGGCAAAGCGCACCCGACAGCGCTGGTGGGCCGCTCCCTGGAAGCAGCCCTTGATGGCGGACACGAATCCGGCGTGCTGGTCGGAGATGACGAGTCGCACGCCGTCGAGGCCCCGGGCCTTCATGAGGCGCAGGAACTCCCGTCAGAAGACCTCGTTCTCGGAGTCCCCCGACGTAGATACCCAAGATCTCTCTGTGCCCGATGGCCGCCACCCCGGTGGCGATGACAACCGCCTTGGAAGTGACCTGGTAGTTCTCCGGACGTGGAGGCAGGTGGCGTCGAAGTGCACGTGATGGAAGGCCACGTAGTCGAGACGTCTCTCCTTGAAGGCCTGAACCACCGGCAAAGATCCTCGACACCTCGCTGCGGCTGATGTCCGAGGCCGCCCCGAGGGCCCCGACGAGCTCGTAGACGGCCCGGGTGGAGACGCCGTGGACATGGGGCCCCTGTGACCACGGCACGAACCACCTCAATTGAATCTGCGCAACGCGGCGGCTCAGCTGAATGCGGAAACGTTTCGCACTTCTTCTCGGGACTTATTGGAATCGCGCGAAATAAAGAGGCTCGGAAAACTCCGCGCCCATCCAATAGTCGAAGCCGCTGGACGTCGGGAGTCCAGGCTCTGCGACGAAAGTTAACCTTGCCTCCGCCGGTGGATTGTAGTAACTTACCGCCAAAGAACACGGCGGTTAACGGGAGCCAGCTGGGGGACAGCATGGGCGTAATCAAGCCGACACCGACACTGGGTTCACTCGGATGGGATGGATTCCTCTTGAATGGACCACAGCTCGAGTTACCCAGTTCGTTACCTGACGGAACGCCCATCTGCGTTCTGCGTGGTGCGGAAGAGGTTGCTGGCTCCCCCGCTCTTGCGGCTGCCCACACCGACTGGGGGCCTTTTGGAACCATAGATACTCGTTCAGGTTTTGATTTCGGGAGTGTCACACCCGATCGTTGTGTTGCGATCCAAGCGACCGACGAGAGAGGTGACGTACTTGCATATGCAGCATCAGTCCCATTCCACAGACCCGTGTCGCCCGAGCTACTTACCCAAATCGCCTGGTCCTACCTTTACTGGTGCAATCAACAATACTTGAGATCACTGTCGGGTTCGCAGAATGCAGAGTTGCATAACGTGCTTGCCTTGGCCCATGCCGCCTCAACGCAGCAGATGGGCTTCCAGGGACTCTTATTTTCGCTACCCGTAAAGTCCATAAGAGCGAAAATGTATAGCGAGCTAACGACTATTCAGCCCATCAATGCCGACAGCGTCCTGATCGAATTAGGGTTACCTCAGCCAGTGTGAGGTCTGAAATGAAGTTCCGCTCAAAGACAAGCCGTGGCTCGGCGAGAGAATCGTCGATACTGTCAAGGCGACAATTTCTGCAAAGTGCGACTGCAGCTGGGGTTGCGCTTCCGGCTGTTCGGTCACTTCGTCGTCCGCCAAATAGGGCCGCGGCCCCAAACAAGCGAAGTAACGCCGCTCAAAAGGTCGTCGTTGGGACTGTCATAGAAGCACATGGCCACAAATTGGCGGTGGAGGCAATTGATCACACCCTTATAGTTCTTGATAAGTCTGCCCCCGACTTCATTTGCGCGCCGGATCTCTCGTCGCCGCCTAA
>PKWD01000374.1 GCA_003131945.1 Acidimicrobiaceae bacterium | reverse complement strand
TGTTCCTCACGCGCCTGGGCTTCGGCTCGAAGGTGGTGGTCACCGGTGACGTCACCCAGGTGGACCTGCCGCGTGACCAGGCCTCGGGACTCACGGTCGTCTCCGATGTCCTCGAAGCCGTCGAGGACATCGGCTTCGTCCGCTTCGGTGAGGAGGACGTCGTCCGGCACAAGCTCGTGCGCCGGATCGTCGCTGCCTACAACGAGCACTCACAGCGGATGGCGCCCGAGCTGCGTCCCGCCAAACGAGCGTGACTCGCGGATGACCTCGAGCGGCCTCGACATCGAGGTGCTGGGGATCGACCTGCTGGTGCCGGATGCCCCGACGGCGTTGGAGGTGCGCGAGCTGTGCGTGCTCGCGCTCGCCTCCGCCGGGATCGAGGAGGGTCATATGGCGGTCCAGTTCGTCGACGAGGATCGCATCCGCGTGCTCAACCTCGAGTACCGCGACAAGGACACGCCGACGGACGTGCTCTCGTTCGGCGTGGACGAGGACGGTGAGCCCGCTGGGCCGCGGGAGCTCGGCGACATCGTCATCTGCCCGGAGCACACAACCGATCTAAGGGAGGCCGTTGTGCATGGCACCCTGCACCTGACGGGGATGGACCACGAGGTCGACGACGGTGAGATGTTCGCATTGCAGTCCGAGCTGATGCGCTGGATCCGATGAGCAGCGTCGCCAACAGCCTTGCCTCAGGCTCTCAGCCGGGAACGCGCTCGGGCTTCATCGCGCTGGCCGGCCGCCCGAACGTCGGCAAGTCGACCCTCGTGAACCGGATCGTCGGACGGCGGGCGGCCGTGGTGGAGGAACGTCCGGGGGTGACCAGGGACCGGCTCGAGCTCGAGGCCGAATGGAACGGACAGACGTTCACGGTGGTGGACACCGGGGGATGGCTCGGGGGAGGCGACGATCTCGACGCCAAGGTGGCCCGGCAGGCGGAGACGGCGGTGGGCAGCGCCGACATCGTCATCCAGGTCGTCGATGTGGCCGTCGGGATCACCACGGAGGACGAGGACATCGCCCGGCTCCTGCGGCGGCGGGCCCGGCTGGTGATGCTCGTGGCCAACAAGGTCGACAACGACAAGCGCGAGGCCGACGCCTGGGAGTTCGTCTCCCTGGGCTTCGGTGACCCGTGGATGGTGAGCGCGCTCCACGGGCGCGGGACGGGGGATCTCCTCGACGAGATCGTGGGCCGGTTCGGTGCTCTGGAGGACGACGACCCACCTGGGGCCGGCGCCGGGGACGTTTCCGGCGCGGCCGACACCGATGTCTTCGCCGACGATGACGACCGGGACGAGGTCGCCAACAGCCGGCGACGCTCGGCGGTGGCGGACGGCGAGGTCGAGTGCCCGCGGGTGGCCCTCGTCGGTCGACCGAACGTGGGGAAGTCGACGCTGTTCAACCGGTTGCTGGGCGAGGAGCGCTCGATCGTCCACGATCTCCCGGGGACGACACGCGACGCCATCGACACCGTGCTCGACACGCCCGAGGGCCCCATCCGCTTCGTGGACACGGCCGGGATGCGACGCAAATCCCGGACCGAGGACGGCACCGAGTACTTCGCCATGGTGCGGGCCCTGGCCGCTCTCGACCTCGCCGATGTGGTCCTGCTCGTGATCGACGCCACCGAGGGCGTCACCCACCAGGACCAGCGGCTGGCCGAACGGATCGGGGCGTCGGGCTCTCCGGTGGTGGTGATCCTCAACAAGTGGGAGCTCGTCGCCACCGAGGAGCGTCCGTACGTGCTGGCCGATGTCGACGACCGGCTGGCCTTCCTGGGCGAATCGCCGGTGGTGAAGATCAGTGCCCTGACGGCCATGGGAGTGCACCGCATCCTTCCGGCGTTGCGGACGGCGGTGGAGGCCTATCACCGACGGATCCCGACAGGGGAGTTGAACCGTGCCGTGCGGGCACTGCAGGTGGCCCACCCAGCGCCGGGTTCGCGGATCAAATACGCCGTGCAGGGGGCGATCGATCCGCCGACGTTCACGCTCTTCGTCACCCGGCGCCTGAACGCCACCTACCTCCGCTATGTCGAACGGAAGCTCCGGGAGGAGTTCGCCCTGGGACCGACACCCATCAAGATCCGGGTACGGCTGCGGGGCTGACGGTTCAGTCATGCCGTGGTGCGACACCTGCAACCGCGTCGTCGACGAGGCTGATCAGACCGACGACGGGACCTGTCCTACGTGCGACGAGCCGCTCGAGGAACGACGGCCGGTGCCCTGGCACTTCAAATTCCTCGTGGCCGCTTCGGTGATCTACCTCGGCTACCGGGCGGTTCAGGGGATCTTCTGGCTCGTCCACCACGCCTGAGCGAGGTGCCACGGATGCCCGCTGATCCATGGGGGTAGACTGCGCCACCGCATCAGCGGGCTGTGGCGCAGCTTGGTNNGGTCGCGGGTTCAAATCCCGCCAGCCCGACCACGATATCTTCGATGAGGCGCTGATCGGATCCCGATTCGATGCAGAACAATGTACGCGCGGCAAGAGAGATCTCAGAGACGAGGACGGCTGAGTATTCCTCAACCCTGTGGGCCGAGGTTCCGATCAAGGATGGACCTCATGGTGCCTACGTGACGTTTCCCGACATTGTCCGTGCTGCCCTCGTCGGCCGAGGGGCTGCCTTTTCGGCGGCCAGAGGTTGTCTCGGACGGTTTCAACCGCCCGAGTTCGACACCGTCGCTGTCGCCGTGCTGGCCGCCTGGTTCCTCGACTGTGGCTTCTTCCGGTTCAGCCTTGAGAAATTCCCGGTAGGGCTACTCTTCGGCCCCGAGCCGGTTCCGGTCACGCAGGAGATGGTGGCCCGGCTGTCGGTGGCCGGGGCTCAATTCCTGTGTGGCTACGAGGTGCAAGACACGGACGAACCAAGCAGTGTCGTACCGTTCGCCGCGCACAGCATCAAGGAGACAATGTGGGGCGGCCCCCTGCCCGAGGAGTGGATCGCCTAGCTCGCACCGGCTACGCCGCGGGATCCGGTACATCGGCGATCACCCGTTGTCCTGGGCGGCGGAGATGTGCCCGACGTCGTCACAGTCGATGTCGTCACGTGAGCGGCGGCGAGAGCCTCCCTCACCATCGCCTCAGGGCGACCACTGAAGTCCGCGCTCGCGATCAGAGCGGTGGTGTCTCCCCGGTCCAGTGGCGAGAGCCCAGGGGCGAGCTCTCCAGCTCGGCGTGTCGGTCAAGCTCGACTTGCCGGGCCGATGGGGCGGGAGGACAAGCGGGGTGGCAACTTCGAGGCAGGTTGGCGCCAGACCATCCCACACTCGTTCGCAGATTGTCGCTACCGTGACCCGGTATTAGCCTTTTCTCACACTATCGAAGGGCCCGTCTGGCGCTGCTGCTCACCATAGTGGTGGGCGCCACCGGGACGGCTGCGTCGCTCTCGGAATCGGCGTTCGCGGCAGTTCCACGGCCCCCCACGATCTCCGCGACCCAAGCCCGCTTTACCATCCCGGATGGAACCACGTCCTCCTGGACCTTGAAACTCTGGTCCCATGGCAGCCTCGAGGGTACGGATGTGGCCATGTCCGGAAGGCTGATTGTCGCCGTGCCCACCACCTCCGACTGCACGTTCCAGGCCGACGTGTCCGTGGCTCCGGCGGGTGGAAAAAGCATGTTCTACTCCGGCGCCCGGGCCACGGTACCGGGCTGCGGCCCTCCACCTTCGCCTTCGTCGACCATCGCTGGCGACATCTTCCTCTGTTCGGCGACGGGCCAGACGAGGACGGAAGTGGGCGGCGGAACTTTAGCGGCGACAGGGCCCGAGGCTGTGCCGACTGGGACCAACCCACTGGCGCCCACAAAGGTGACTTCCGGTAGCTACATGATGACGGCCAGCTCTCCATCCGGCTTCGGATTCGTCACCTGCCAGGGGTCGGCCTCACCCGCATCGACCGGCCTCACAGCATCGGTGCCGGTCTTGGTGCCGGCCGGAGGAGCGGGACTGGGCACCTTCTATGTGGTCGCCACTGTGCCTACAGGGTCCCTTAGCGGAGGCTCAACGGTCGGTCCGGCTACAAGTCCTAGCTCACCAGGAACCACCAGCGTCACACACCACACCCAGCCTGTCGGCGCCACCCAGACTTCGGGCTCCCACCTTGCCTTCACCGGCATGAACACGGCGGCCCCTCTGCTCGCCGGGCTGGTCGCGCTCGCTCTGGGGACGGCGTCCATCCTGATCTCGCTGGCTCGAAGACGGAAGGTCGGGACGCGACCGGTTGACCTCCTGGGCCAATCGGTTGACGATTAGACGCCTCCTCAGCTCACTGGTATTGAGCCTGTCCCGCTCCCCGTGGCTGGGTCGTTGTCAGTCGATTGGCCACTACCATGTCCCAAATGGGGGCGAAGCTCGAGCGTGTCAGGGTGGCCGCCAGAAGCGCCATGCTTCATGGACAAAACAGCTGGAGCATTCAGTTCCTTGCCTCTCAGGATCCTCGATTTGCCGACGTCTGGGAAGCGGCAGGCGCGATCCCCGGCTGGTTCGGACAAGTCAATGCCGCGGCCCAGTTCCTCATCCTCGCCGAGCTTCGACCTCAGCGAATCGTGGAGATCGGCTCATACTTGGGCAAGAGCACAGTCTTCTACGCCAAGTCGCTCGAAGTACTCGGAATCGATGGCAAGGTAACTTCGATCGATCCCCACACCGGAGATCGACAGCACCTCGAGGCCTTGGGCATTTCCGAATTACCCAGCTTCGATCTGTTTCGCAGCCATCTCTTGGCGACAGGAACCTCCGACTACGTGGACACAATCGTAGCGACATCCCACGAAGCTGCCGCGGGATGGAAGGATCCGATCGACTTCCTGTTCGTTGATGGCTGGCACAGTTATGAGGCGGTCATGGAGGACGGCCAGGACTGGATTCCGCACCTGACCGACCGAGCCGTCGTCTTCTTTGATGACGCTACCCGATACCCAGAAGTGAGCCGAGCAATCAATGATCTGGCGGGAAGCGGGACGATCCATCTTTACGGTGATGCTTTCGGCCAGGCAATCGCCGGTCGTCGACCCCAGCCGCCGAAGTCGGTCCAAACGGTCCTCAATTCCTATCGGCCCCTGACGCGATACCTGCCGGGTCATCGGTTCGTTCGATAGCAGAGTTCGTGCCGAAACCAGAGCCACCTCCGGGACAGCTTTGCATCTTTGTCATCGGCATGCACCGCAGCGGCACATCGGCAACGACCGGAAGCTTGGCCGCACTGGGGATCGCCGCACCGACAGGAACCGACATCACGAGGGCCTCCAGCGACAATGAACGCGGCAATTTTGAGAGCAGAAGCTTGAGGGGCTTCAACGACCGGCTCCTGCAATTCCTGGGCGGAACGTGGTCGGGACCACCGGAATTGCAGCCGGGATGGGAATCGGACCATGCACTCGATATCTGGCGCGCTCGTGCCGCCGAGTCCTTTGCCCAGAGCTTTCCCTCGCGACCCATGGTGTGGAAGGACCCCCGCAACTGCATCACACTTCCCTTTTGGCGAACCGTTGTCGGGCTCCCTGCAGCGGCGGTGTTCGTCTACCGCGACCCGCTCGAAGTGGCAGGATCACTTCAGGCCCGTGACGGCGTGGGCATGACGCTCGGTCTTGCCTTGTGGGATCGATACGTCCGCTCCGCCTGCGTCAATCTCGTTGGGCTCCCGACGATCGTGGCGGCATACAACCGGATCCTCGACCGGCCGTCCGCTTGGATCAAGGAGCTTGGAACCTTCCTCGAAGGCATCGGTGCTCCCGTCGACACACTCTCCGCCCAACCGGCAATCGCTTCTCTTGCCAGCGATCTCCGTCACCAGCACGCACCCGTGGACCGCCAACCGGGTCTCTGGGAAAGTCAGTACGAGGTCATTGAGGTCTTGCGGAAGCTTGACGGCCCGCACCAAACCTGGAACTCTCCGAATCTCGGGCCGGCACCGCTGTGGGTCGATGATGTGCTCGCCCTTCGCCTCGGCGCCGACAAGGCGAGGCGCCAGCTGGCCGATAGCGAACGATTGGCGCGCACCTCACGGACCTTTCGGATTAGCCGATTCTTCGGAAACCTCCGGCGCTTGAATGGCGCCGCCCAGATCACGTCCCGCCAAGAGATGTAAATGCGACCTCTGGATTTTGAGATCGTAGTCAGCCGCAGAAGACGCACGTCGGGTCGCATCCGAGACGCTGTGCACGTAGGCCTCCATGACCGCGGCGAACAGCGCCCGACCGATCGGTCGGCGGCGCTCCAGGAATCGAGGGGAAGAAGTTTCCCGAGCGCAGCTTCGGGATCTTCACCGTCACGTCGCCGGCCTTGGTCAACAGAAGCCGGTCACGACTGCCGTTTCGCCGGGTGACACGGGTGTCGCTGCGCTCATTGCGGCCGGTGCCGATGTCCTGTCGGCCACCTTGGCCTCGATCAGAGCCTGGAGGAGGAAGGCGACGGCCGAGCGGACGGCCGAGGTCGTCGCCGGAGCGAATCGCTCCAAGCAGCTCGGTGAGGTCAGACTGAACAAGGGTCCTCGGGTGACTCCTTTCGATGTGTGGCTTGTGCTTCACACCGAAGATCACCCGGCCGCCCACCTCACGGGTTGGACCCCGGCATTTACACCACCCGGGGGGACGTCAACGCCGCCGGTCTATCGGTGCCGAAGCGCCTTACCAATTGACGCCCTCACGAGGTTTGCAGGCCCTCTTGCACGCTCGACAGGGTCCCAGCTCCGCTTCATTGCCAGGGTTTCTCCCCGCGCCAACCACCTGAAGACACGTGGCGGTATCACGGTTTTCTCGTGGACCACGAGCCACCATGTCTGCCTCGGATGGAACCACGCGATCGGTGTGCCCTTGAGACCTACTTCATGAATCCATCTGTCGATTGTTTCACGTCGATATCGAACCCCCTCGGGATAGAACCATCCTTCAGCGGCATTGTCGACCCGTTTGGAATGCATGAACGTGACGGCGGCGACACCCTTTGGCAATAACGCAGCGCCTATCGAGCGCAAGAGCAGCTTTGTCATATCGGGCCCGGTGTGGGAAGCGATGGACTGCGTCACAATGAAATCGAAATTACCCAAACCCGAGACGTCGAATTGATCGTTGTACACGAAGGTCGGCGCCTTGATCGACAGTACGTCCTTACCGATTTGTTTCTCGATGGCATCGTCAACAAGCCACTTGTTCGGCTCAATCCCCGTATATTTGCCCGAGTCGAGATAGGCAATAAAAAGACGTCCGGACCGCAGGGAGCCACATCCGATGTCGAGGACTCGGTCTTTGCTACGCATACCGAGTGAGAAGAGGAGCGAGAACTGTGTCGCTCCCATGATGTCGTATTGACTGGGTGGACCTACGAACGCGCGGTAATCGGGGTCGCCCGACTTCAGGTTAGGGATACGTTCACCCTCCGGCGCCCCACTCGACACTCCCGTCGTCATGGCGAGAGCTTACGCTGCCAGTCGAAGTGTTGTCGACGAACGAACTCCTATCGGCGGGCCAGATGGCCGAAGTATTGCCACGGCCGACAAGAGCACTTCAGAAACAAGAGACGCACGTCGCCCTCCGGTGTTCGTGGGAAGCCCCCGCAGGCCGCCGCCGGCGCTGCGGAACCGGGCACGGTGTGTCTCGCAAAGGGTCTCGGCGGCGCCAGGCCAGACCTCAGCGGGCGGCGCCACCAGTGAACCGAGGCTGGCTTGGTTCGTTGATGCCCCCTAGCCGGTGTTCGTGATTGTAGGACGCCGACGAACCCCTTACAGAACCTGCGGGCGTCCTCGATACAGCCGAAGCGCTCGGGAACCCGGGCACTTCCGTGAGGGTCTTGAATCGCGATTCGCGGTAGGGATTTGTCCGTTGGCCATGTCAGGTGGCTGTCGGCGCGGCCCGCTCCCAGGAAGCTGGAGCAGCTCGTTCACCGTTCGACGTCATCGAGGCGCCCTTGAGCTGTTCGTGCTCATCGACGGGTTTGGACATCTCTTCGAGGCGATCAAGGAGTGCGTCGCTGTTCACGCTGGGGCCCCAGACCGTCCATCAGGGCCAAAGCAGCCAAGCACATCGTGACTGAGGTCCGCCGCTGGCGGTAAATCCGAGAAGCGGTCAATCGCTCCCGATCGAGTAACACCGCACTAGCATTGCTCGGACTTGGCCCACTGGCGCCACCGCGGTGTCCAGCGATCGAGGGGGAATCAGGGTTGGCGCAAATGAAATCGAGCACAGCTCGCAGGTATGGCTCACGTATCCGTCATCTGTTGTCGCCAAAGATCGCGCCCGGGCCGAAGTCCCTCGCTTCACCGAGAAAAGGGGGAGGGCTCTTTCCGGTCGAAGCGACGATCCCGGCTCCAAGCTTTTCGTTGCGCGGCCTTGCTGGACCTCCCGCCTCTTTTCACGATGTGGCGCTGACCACGATGGGACGCGTGAACATGGCTGGTCTGCGCCCAGATCATGATGTATTGGACGCCGGTTGCGGAGTGGGACGAACGGCTCGGTACTTGTGCGACTACCTCCAGAGCGATGCGCGCTACGAGGGTTTCGACGTCATGGAGAAACCGGTCCAGTGGTCCCAAACTCATATCACACCCTTGTTTCCCAACTTTCATTTTCGGTTCATTCCCCTGTTCAACACGGAGTACAACCCTGATCCATCTCTTCCCTCAGCTGCTGAGCTCCAGTTCCCGTATCCAGACGAATCGTTCGATTTCGTCTTGGCACACTCCTTGTTCACGCATCTGCCCCCGGACGTCACCCATAACTACCTGAACGAGATCAGCCGGGTCTTACGATCCGACGGAATCAGCTATTCAACGTGGTTCTTGTTCGGCGATGATCTGTCCGGCTATGCCCATGTGCGAACGGCGAAGATGCACCTCGACTCGTCGGGTGACTTCGCCGTTCAGGATCCCAACGTGCCCGAGGCCGCCGTCGGGTACCGGACGAACTTTCTCCGCGACATGTTTTCCTCCAGCGGTCTCCGGATAACGGAGCCTATCCATCCGGGATTTGAGCGGCTCCAAGACGTCATCGTGGCGGTTAAATAGCTGTGCTGCCGACCGACCCCTGGATATACGGCGACAGCAAGTTCATGCGCCGGTTCGATCGGCGCGCCCTGCACGGTCGATAGAGCAGCGACATGGCAGACGATGACGGTCCGTCACGCAGCGGGACACCCCGACCCATCTTCATCGTGGGCTGTCCACGTTCGGGGACGACGTTGCTTCGGCTCATCCTCGACTCCCACCCTTCGATCAGCGCCGGGCCCGAGAGCCGCTTCCTTTGGGGCATCCGGGCCATCGAGGAGCGCAACTGGCCCACGCTGGCGGGCTTCGGCCTGGATCGCGCCGAATGGCATGACAACGTCCGTTCCTTGTTCGAGGCCTTCCACCTGCGTTATGCCGAGCACCAAGGCAAAATCCGTTGGGCCGACAAGAGTCCCGACTATGCGCTCATGCTCGACTACATCGACGTTCTGTACCCTGAGTCACAGATCGTGCACATTGTCCGCGACCCCCGTGACGTCATCGACGCATGGCGTCGTTTCTATGGCTTCAAGAGCGTCCGGCGCAGCGCGCACGCCTGGGTCCGCTATGTCCGCTCAGCGCACGAATTCGGCGCCGCACATCCTGAGGACAGGGTCTTGGAGCTTCGCTACGAGGACCTGGTGCGCGACCCGGAGCCGACCCTCCGCAAGCTCTTGAGCTGGTTGGGGGAATCATGGGATGAAGGCGTGCTGGATTTCGCCGACCGGCCGCACAGCTATGGTGCAAAGCCTCTTCGGCTGGAAGACGAGCGGTGGAGCGAGCGCAATGGAGAGGTGCGCACGACATCGATCGGTGTCGGCCACGGGCCTGCGACCGCGCTGCCTTTCGCCATTGTTCGACGTGAGGGGCGCGACCTGCTTGAGACATTCGGCTACGGCCGAAAGGGGCGCCGCGCCTGAGCAACGGCTTTCGCTCGACCGTTTTCCGCTTGTCCGCCATTCCAACATATGTGGTTCAACCTATGCGGGTATCACTACTAGGCCGTGCCGTGCAAAGCCAACAGCTGGACGATGAATCCGACACCGAGCAGGACGCCGCCCACGATCATCGTCGATCGTTCAACGGTGCGGGTCATCGACCGCAGTCCGAATATCCCGGAGAGGACGACCGCAACCGCACCCACCGTGGCGAGAACAAGTCCAATCTCCTGCATGTGACGCTTTTGAGCGACGCTGACGGCCAGCACAATGTTCATGGTCGGAGTATCGCTCATAGCTACGAGAGACGCCAGATTGTCCCGAGGCGGCCGAGCTCGATCGATGTTGTTGACGGGAACGGCCAGCCATTTCGGGCCCGACCTGGGAGCGAGCTGATTCGTCGGTTCTGGTCTCAGTGCGGCACGATGCCAGCCGACCTGTGCCGGGCCGTTGTAGAGGAGCGGTAGCGTCGTTGCCCATGGCGCTCTACGCACTCGGTAACCTGGTCCCCGACGTTGACGGCGAGGCTTTCGTCCACCCTGACGCCATTGTGATCGGAGCCGTGACCCTCGGACCAGACGCCACGGTATGGCCCGGTGCGGTCCTTCGAGGTGACTATGGCGAGATCACCGTGGGAACTCGTAGTTCGATTCAGGACGGGACCGTCATCCATGCTGGCCCGGGCTTTCCCACCCGTGTCGGTGACGGGTGTGTCGTGGGCCACCTCGTCCATCTTGAGGGGTGCATCCTCGAGGACGAGTGCCTGGTCGGTTCGGGCGCCGTGGTGCTCCATCACGCCGTGGTCGGCGCGGGCGCAACCGTGGGGGCGGGAGCGGTCGTCACCAACGGAGTCAACGTCCCACCCGGTGCCCTCGCTGTCGGTGTCCCTGTAGTCGTGAAGCCCGAGCGCTCGAACGTTGACGCGATAAGGGTGGCGGCCAGTGAATATGTCAAAAACGGTCGTCGTTACCGAGCGGACCTGCGACGCCTCGACTGATTGCCGCCTAAACATCTGTGACCAACGTCCGCCGAAGAAAAGTCACGGCCCGTCTCGATGCATGACCCATCCGTCGCTGCGGGCCCGTCGCTCGAGGTGCGCGCATCCCGGCGCCCGGGCAATCACGACGAATGCAGAGTCCAACGGGTTGTCGAACACACCGATGACGGAGTCCGGCAAAGTGACCGCAGGGGTACATGCATCGACGGACTCTGCTCCCGCACCGCCGACCGGACGCTCGACGCGAAGCATCCGGTCACACAGACAAGACGGCTCCCTCGCCGTCGGCTTCTCGATCCGGCGACGCACAGGACGTGCAGTAGTCGGTCGGCGGGGGATCTCGTCGACGCTCACGGATCGGCTCCGCGNNTGCTCTCGCCCAATGGCCGAGGGACCGGTCCGGAGACTTCGGCGGGAGCGGCGTACCCGTCCGGCCAAGAATGAACCTCTACTTTAAGTTGAAGGTTCTCGGCTAGCGGCGACGACAGCACCGACCGTTCGAGGGCAGGTCACCGGCACTGCCGTACCGACCGCTGGCCATTTGTCTCGCCTTCCCCGTCGGCCAGTAATCCCCGGTTCTCATAGCTCGATCGTCCCGACGGCGCTTTTGTCCCCCCAAATTCTTGAGGACGACATGTGCGTAACTACCCGAGTGTGAGCACTTTAGGGCTACAATGAAGCCTGCACCTGAGGTGGAGGAGGAACCCCAATATGGTCGATCGCTCCCTGGACACCGCGGCCGTTTCCGTGTCGACCACGGAAGGTCACACAGCCGACGGCTTTCGCGGACCGCAGGTCTGCACGCTTGTCGGGATCACGTATCGACAGCTCGACTACTGGGCCCGCACCGGGCTCCTCCGCCCGTCGATCGCCGACGCCCGCGGAAGTGGCACGCAGAGGCGGTACTCGTACCACGACGTTCTCGAACTCAAGGTCATCAAACAACTGCTCGACGCCGGCATCTCGCTCCAACGGGCGCGGCGTGCCGTCGAATGCATGCGCCAGGGACTCGGCGGCGATCTGGCCGCCACCAATCTGGTGCTCGTCGGAACCGACTCCGTTCTCGCTCACAGCGACGGGGAAGTGGTTGATCTGTTGAAAGGCGGACAAGGGGTCCTCAACATCGTCCCCTTGTCGGGAGTGGTCGAGGAGTTGAACGCCGACATCCTTCGCATCGAACGTGAAGCGGGGGTTCAGGCTCCCTTGAGCGGCACTTCGCCGGCCGCGGGAGAGGCGGCGGGCGGTTGACCATGCGGCCTGGACGGGGCTCGGAGACCCGCTGACGATGTCGTTCGCGCACGAGTCGGAACGTCATTTCGCCGAACTCCTGGATTTCTACGGCGTGCGGTGGGAGTACGAGCCCGTCGAGTTCGTCCTCGAATGGCACGATGACGGCACGCCGGCCGCCGCTTTCCGACCCGATTTCTACCTCCCCGATCATGGCTGCTTCATCGAGCTGACGACCCTGTCGCAGAAGCTCGTGACCCGGAAGAACGCCAAGGTCCGCCGGCTGCGCGAGCTTCACCCCGCCGTCGAGGTGAAGCTCCTCTACCAGCGGGACTATCTGGCCCTCCTCGGCAAGTACGGGTTCTCTCGATCCTCCTCACCAGCCGCATAGGCTGGAGGCGTGACGCCCCCCCCGTCCACGCCATCCTCAGCCAGCGCGCCGGCGCAGGACGCCTCGACCGAGGCCCTGCGCCACTCGCCCCTGGAGGACTGCCACCGCGCCCTGGGCGCCAAGCTCGTGGGCTTCGGCGGGTGGCTCATGCCGCTCACCTACCCGACGGGAACGTTGGCCGAGCACCGGGCATGCCGCCACGCGGCGGTGGCGTTCGACGTGAGCCACCTCGGGACGGTCCGCGTAGAAGGTCCCGACGCCTTGGCCACGCTGCAGCACGAGCTGACCAACGACCTGCGCAAGATCACTCCCGGGCGCGCCCAGTACACGCACCTGCTCGATCCCGATGACGCCTCGGTCACGGACGACATCATCGTGTGGTGGGTGGCCGAAGAGGTTTTCGACGTCATGCCCAACGCCT
>PKWD01000221.1 GCA_003131945.1 Acidimicrobiaceae bacterium | reverse complement strand
CCCTGTGCCGGATGCTCGCCTTCGTGGGCCACGACGTCCGGCGCGAGAACCACATCGGGGACTGGGGCACGCCCTTCGGGATGCTCATCGAGCACCTGGTCGACCTGGGCGAGGAGAAGGCGGTCAAGGAGCTGTCGGTCGGAGACCTCGACACCTTCTACCGCCAGGCGCGGGCCTCCTTCGACGCCGACGACACATTCCGGGAGCGCAGCCGCCAACGCGTGGTGCTGCTCCAGTTGGGCGACGACGAGACCCTGCGGCTGTGGCGGGTCCTGGTGGCCGAGAGCGTCCGCTACTTCGACGAGGTCTACGCCAAGCTCGGGGTCCTCCTCACCGACGACGACATCGTGGGCGAGAGCTTCTACAACCCCATGCTGGCCGAGGTCGTGGCCGACCTCGACGCCCTGGGCCTCCTGGTCGAGAGCGACGGGGCCCGCTGCGTCTTTCCTCCCGGCTTCACCAACAGAAACGGCGACCCCCTGCCGCTCATCGTCCAGAAATCCGATGGCGGCTTCGGCTACGCCGCCACCGACCTGGCTGCCATCCGCGACCGTGTCGTCCGCCTCGGGGCGACGCGCATTCTCTACGTCGTGGGATCACCCCAGGCCCAGCATCTCGAGATGTGTTTCGCCACTGCCACCATGGCCGGCTGGCTGCCCGACGGCGTCCAGGCCGCCCACGTCTCTTTCGGCAATGTTCTCGACGCCGACCGCAAGATGTTCAAGACGCGCTCGGGCGACCGTGTCCGGCTGGTCGACCTGCTCGACGAAGCCGTCGAGCGCGCCGGCGCGGCGGTGGCCGAGAAGAACCCCGACCTCGACGGCGCCACACGGGCGGCCGTGGCCCAGATGCTCGGTGTCGGGGCCATCAAGTATGCCGACCTCTCCACCGACCGGACCCGGGACTACCTCTTCGACTGGGAGCGGATGTTGGCCTTCGAAGGGAACACCGCCCCTTACCTGCAGTACGCCCACGCCCGTATCCGCTCCATCTTCCGGCGCGGCAATGTCGGCGTCCCCGGTCCCCACGTGGCCCTCCTGCTGACCGAGCGGTCCGAACGGGCTCTGGCCATGTCGCTCCTCGGCTTCGCCGATGCCCTGTCATCGACGCTGGCCGCCTGGAGCCCGAGCAGGCTCTGCACCTATCTCTTCGACCTGGCCACCACCTTCACCGGGTTCTACGAGAACTGCCCGGTGTTGAAGGCGCCCACCGACGCGCAGCGCCAGAGCCGCCTGGCGCTGTCCGACCTGACGGCCCGGGTGCTGGCCCAGGGTCTCGGACTCCTCGGGATCACCGCTCCCGACCAGATGTAGGCCGGGCCGATCGGGCCCGGGCCGCTACCCGGGGATGCTTCCGGCGTCGGGAAGCCGGGGGATGCCCCCCACCGCCGGTAGCTGCAGGAGCCTGGACGTCACCCGGGCCCAAGCCGTGGCCGGTGGTGGTGTCGCCTCCACCCATTCGATGAGTGACGCCACGGCGCCGTGTCCGCCGGAGACCACCGCCACCTGGGGGGTGGTCCGCGGGCTGCCGTGGATGCCCGGGACGCCCCACCGGTGAGGGCCGAACGAGCTCCCGGGCCGCCCCCAGACGACGACCGTGTCGTCGGCCAGCGGCTCGACACCCACGACGGCCTCGACGTCGTCGAGCCAGCGGGGATCGCCGCCACCATCGCCCGTGACGATGGCGGCTGATCCGTCGCGGATCACCCGCGCCGAGATGCCCCGGTTCTCGATCTCCTGGTCGAGGTCGATCGCTTCCTCGCCGGCCGCTTCCTGGCTGTGGTCGCTCACCACCATCACCACCCAGTCGTCCCACCGCGGGGCGAGAGCCTCGCGCACCCGGCCGATGGCGGCATCGTTGTACCGATAGGCCTCAAGGGCCTCGGCGCTGTCGGGTCCGTAGAGATGGGCGGCCGTGTCGGGCCCGTTCAACTGGGCCACCACCAGGTCGGGGCCCTGGCCGATGGCATCGGCGATCTGCTCGGCCGTGGCCGCGTCGTCGGCGTACTCGAGCGCGTCGCGCGGGACCTCGCCCCCGAACTTGCCTCCGACCGGCCAGCATCGGTCAGCGGCGGCGGCACCCATGGCCCCCACCAGATGGTGGTCCCCGAGCACGGCGGCCGTGGACCTCCCGCCCCGGCCGCACACCTCGAAGACCGTCGGCGATGACGGCCCGACCTCCCAGGCCTCGACCAGAGGGGCGACCTGCCGGCTGTCGGCCGTCTCGCCCGCCCACCCCGGGGTCGGAATCATGCTCGACCACAACCCGTGGACGGCCGGTGTCACCCCTGTCACGAAGGTGGCGTGGTTCGGATAGGTCGACGCCGGCATGACGGCCACCCCGCCGGGCTTGTTCCATCCCCCCGCCTCGGCCATGGCCGAGAGGGTGGGCATGACGTCGGCCCGGACGTGTCGGGGCGACAGGCCGTCGAGAATGAGAAGGAGGACGTTCACGCCGGGGGAACCTCCGGGTTCAGGAGAGGACCAACCCGGAGAGGTCGGCCACGCTCTCCAGGATATGCGTGTGCGGCACGGCCAGGAATTCGGGCCGCCCATGGGCCCCGGTGAGGACCCCGGCCACGATTCCGGCGCCGGCCCTCCAGCCCGCCAGCAGGTCACTGGCCGTGTCGCCGGCCACCGCCACAGCCCGGACATCCTCGATCCCCAGGCGCACCACCGCCGTCAGGATCATGTCGGGCCACGGACGCCCCCGTCCGGCGTCGCTCGGGGAGAGGGCGAGATCGACCGACTCCGTCCATCCGAGGGCGTCAAGGATGCGGTCGCGCGTGGCCGGGGCGAAGCCCGTGGTGAGACACACCTTGACCCCGGCCGCCCGCAGCTGCGCCATCACCTCCGCCGCCCCCGGGAGAGCAGAGATCTCCCCCCGATCGACGGCGCCGTCGTAGGCGGCCTCGAAGGCTGCGTTGGCTCGTCGCGCCAAGCCGACGTCGCCGGCGAAGAGCTCGGTGAAGACCTCGATCTTCGACTGGCCCATCGTCCGCATCACGAATGTCTCCGGATCGCCCACCTCGCTGGCGCCGGGGACCCCGCCCACCTGGTCGAGCGCCCAGCCGAAGGCCCGCTCGACCACCCCCTCGTCGGACACCGTCGTCCCCGCCATGTCGAGCGCCGCCAGGCGGATGGCCGGCTGCCGGCTCGGCGTCACCGGGCTCGGCGTCACCGGCTCAGCCCCGTCCACGTCTGCTCGGCGATGGCCGGGGAGAGCGTCATGCCCCGCCCAGCCAGGCCCGTGACCACGACGACGCCGGGTTCCACTTCCTCCCGGAAGCACACCCGGGCATCGGTGGGGGCCGAGTACACGCCGGCCCACCGACGCACGACGGGGGGCAGAGACCAACCGAGGATCTCCTCGGCCCGTCGGCGCAGCTGCTCGTAGAGGAATTCCTCGACGGCGAAGTCGAACGGCTCCTCGTAGACGTGGGTGTCACCGATCGTGAGCCCCCCGGCGGCGCGCTGCACGAGAAGGAGCTGCATACCGAACGTCACCGTCTCCTCTGAGGGAGGCAACAGCCCTCCCCGACCGGGAAGGTCGAAGCCCGGGTAGTAGCGCATCGAATCGCCGTCGGCGATCGACGTGGCCACTGTCTCGCCGGCCGGACCGGTCTGCATCATCTGCAGCCGACACCGCCGGACCGGCGCCTGGGCGATAGCGGCTCCGACCGTCCCCCCCAGTCCGGTGTGGGCGTCACCGGGACACACGAGCACGAGCGTCGCCCCGTGTCTGGCACCGACATGGTCGACGACATGTCCCGGGCCCACCTCGACGGCCCGCCGCCCCGGGAGCCAGCGGTAGTGGCCACTGTCGACGAGGTGCGCCCGCAGCGCCCCAAGGACGGCGCCGGGTTCCACCACCGCGTCGCGCCGGCACAGAAGACCACCGAGCACTTTTCCCCGCACCGCCGGGTTGACGGTCCGCACCTGAGCGGCGTCGAGAACGGTGAGCTGGCGCGCTCCGGCGTCGGGCCGCGCTGCAACCTCCTCCATCAAGGCCAGCTCGGCCGGGTCGGTGGCCACCGTGACCGAACCGTTGGCCCGCAATCCCACGCCCGGGACCAGAGCGGCCGTGCTCTCCCACATCTCCCGTGCCCGCAAGCCCAGCTCGAGCTCCTCGCCCACGGCCCGCCCGCTCACCCAGACGAGCCCGAAGTTCCGTACCGACGCCCGGCGAGGCCCGGCATCGGCCTCGAGCTGCACCACCTCCCAGCCCCGGCGGACTCCTTCGAGGGCGTGCATCGTCCCGATCACACCACCCCCGACGATGACCACCCGCTGACCGTCCATGGGGACGATGATTCCACGGGCGGCCGAAAGGTTGGCCGTCGTCACCGCTGTCGTTAGACATGCCGGTCGCTCGGACATGCCGGTCGCTCGGACAAGCCGGTCGCTTGGAGAGGAGGGTGCTCGGTGAACACCTCACCGCTGGAGGAACGGGCCCTGCGAACCGGGGCCGGCGAAGCCGTCGTGATCGGCCCCCTGGCCCTCACCGAGCTCGACGCCCTGTTCGCCCTCTTCGACGCCGTCGTGGCCAGTGGTGACGGCTATCCCCATGCCCCCCCTCTGACCAGAGAGATGTTCGAGGCCACCTGGGTGACGCCCGTCACCCTGGCCGTGGTGGCGCGTCTCGAAGGCGGCGTCGTCGGTGCCTACTACCTGAAGCCCAATTTCCCCGGGCGCGCCGCCCATATCGCCAACGCCGGCTACGTCGTGGACGTCGCCCATCGACGCCACGGCATCGGCCGACTACTGGTCGAGGACTCGCTCTGGCGGGCACCCCTGCTCGGGTTCGACGCCATGCAGTTCAACCTGGTCTTCTCCACCAATCCGGCTCGCTCGTTGTACGAGGAACTCGGCTGGCACGAGATCGGCCGGCTCCCCGACGCCGTCGAAGGTGAGGAGGCCGTCATCTACTGGCGCCGGGTCGGATGACCCCGGTGCTCAGACGCCCACGGGGATCCGCCGCGCCGACTTCGGTGAGATCGAGTTGTGGCGGAGGGTGGCCATCTTGAAGCGCACCAGCAGGCGGACCACCCACCAGGCGGGGTCGAATTCGCCCTTGGCCAGCGACAAGCGTCCCGACGTCGTCGCCGCGTGGTGGTTGTTGTGCAGGCCCTCGCCGGCCACCAGCCACGCCAACCACTGGTTGTTGGTGGCCAGGTTGTCGTAAGGGCGCCTTCCCCAGTGGTGACCGACGGCGTTGATGGCCCCGTTGCCCACCAGATAGAAGACGGTGTGGACGATCGACACGATGAGGGCGACCTCCCAACCGGCCACCACGTAGAGAAGGCCGATCCCGAGGCCGAGCCCGAGCAGGCTGTGGTCGAAAAGGACCCGATCCCAACGGTCCGGTGCCAGGTCACGGGCATACCGGGCCACCTCGTCGGGATCGCGCGCCACCTTCCGGTACAACGCCACATTGGTCCACTGGACCTTGGCGTACCCGAGGAGCACGGGGGAGTGCGGGTCCCCGATCTTGTCGGTGTGGGCGTGGTGCTTGCGGTGCACCGATACCCAGCGGATGGGATCGGCTTGCAGCGCGAGCGTTCCAAAGATCGCAAAGAGGTATTCAATTGGTTTGAGGAGCCGCAGGCTGCGATGCGTCAGGATGCGATGAAAGCAGAGCGAAATCCCAAGCGCCACGGTCGCATAGGATACGACCCCCGCGGCCGCCAGCGCCGACCAACTGAAGAATCCGGGCCAGAAGGCCGCGAGCGCTCCAACGTGGATGCCAATGAGGCCAAAACCCTTGATTCGGCTGTAAGTCTGGTGCATATCTTGGTTAGTTGAGCGCTCCTACTGCGGACACGTATTGATTGCGTTGGAGGGCCGGTCGATGGGCGGGCCGGAATGCGTCGATGCCTCCCTCGAACGCATGACGCGCGATGGGGGCCAACTCCTTCTTATCGACGGCCTCGTCGAGGGTTTCCACGACTCGAAGGACGTCTTGCATCTGCAAGAGCTCGAAGAGCCTGCGAACGACCGGTCGATGCAGGACGACCGTCTCGCGGCCGAAGCCCTTTGCGTGGCGACGCTCGTGCAGACGAAGCAACTCCGTCATGCAGGTCGCATCCAAATAGGTCACGTCGCTAAAATCAATGATGACGTTGGGCTCGCAGGACAGGCGCTCGAGCTCGTCGCGCCATCGCTTCCTGCAACTTACGTCGTACTCGCCCGAAAAAACGACTAGGGCCGTACGCAAGACTCAACCTTCCTTTGAAGCACCGTTACTCTACCTGTGAAGCACCCTTACTGTGCCTGAAACACCCTTACTGTACCGCATCGCAAGGAAGGGGGGCATAGTGAAAAGCCGGATTCTTCAGGCCGGAGGAGTCCTTTCCCAACCTAGGACGCGAGCGATTAGCTCGGTTCGGTTCCGGCTTTCCGTCTTGTCGACCATGCTCTTGATGTGATCTTGAATCGTTGAAGAGGTGATGTGCAGCTTTTTCCCGATCTCCTCGAGCTTTGCGCCATCCAGGAGCAGCGCGAGCACTTGCAGCTCCCGCGGCGTGATATGAAAGCGCGCCGCGGGGCCGGCCAGAGAGTTCGAAGGCGCAAACCGGTCGATCCGCACCCCGATAAAGAGTCCGGCGGGCCCCGACATCGGCTGCGTACGCACGACCAAGAACGGCACCGGGTGGGCAACGCCCACTTCCTGGGTGGCNNGCCGGCAACCGGTCGGCCAGCCGGGTACGCAACCCGGTGAGCGCGATGCGCCGCTGGTCTTGCGAAGACCACGCCAGGACGATCTGCAAGTCGCTGTCGAGTACGTAGAACGATTCTCCCGAACTCCCGGGGGCCTGCGCCCCATCGAGGCTGGCCTCGTGGGCGCTGAGGCGCAATGCCGAGAGACGCTCGGACGTGGCGTCGAGCGCCAAGGTTAGAACGCTGATTTCGCTCGACGTGAACGGTCCGAGCTCGTTTGTGCGCAGGAGCGTGAGAATACCGAAGTTGGCCTGGGCGTCGGCAAATAAGAGTGTGATGCCGCTTGCGAAATCGCCGAGCGGGCCGAGCGTCGCCGCAATGCGCGCCCCGGTCTTGGCCTTCCCTCCCTGGCGCTCGAACTCGTTTTGGAGGCGCGCCAGCTCGCCGCCGTTGCCTTGCGAATCCAGGAGCATGCCCAGCTCGCCATCCGCCGTCACGCGCGCAAACGCCCAGCGCGAAGCCGGAACGACGCGAAGGATCGCCTCGATGACGGGATATGCCGGATCCGACTCCGGCACGAAGTTCGCTAAGAGCGGGCCGCCGGCGGTCGCGCCGGCGCTATCGTTCTTTTTCACGATGGTAGTCTTTCGAGTCCAATGGTACGATGACAAAAAGCTTCTTCTCTGCTCGAAGCTCCTCTCCCTGAAAGCGTATTATCATGGCCCGCGTATGCTGTTTGGCGGCCGTCTCTGTCGAG